>CAKZPJ010000284.1 GCA_937138955.1 uncultured Flammeovirgaceae bacterium
TCCAGTGACTGGCTGGGCTGAAGGGGATCGGAGAAGCGTAGTTCCAGATATTGTTCAGGGGTTTCGACTACCCGATAATTAAGAAGTTCAAATGCAGAACGAGAGGGTACGTCTACTGTAAAAGATGGGGACTTCGGAAGAGATAAAGGCTCACCTGAACTTTGTATAGTAATGGTAGATCGGCTTTCCTGACGCACTACCTCATCAACTATAAAAGAATGACTACGATTATCGGCCGCGTGTTCCCACCGAACAGAAAGGGGGCGGTTAGCTTGCTGAGCGGTTAGCATCTGCTCAACCGCAGTAGCCGAAGCAGCGTCAGCGGTAAGTAGCGTACCGTGTAACTCTTGTTTTACTAACTCGTCTTCAGCTTGAGCAGTCAGACCAATGAGTTCTACCGAATAATTCTGTTGGATTGTCTGAAAGCTAAACGCGAACGACTCGAAAGCATTGGGTACTTCTAAAACCTCTTCCAGATCAAAATTAGCTTGATACTGCTGTCCGCTGAGCAGGGGTACTTCGGGCAGAAACTCAATAGTACGCTGATCTACCCAATAGGCCTCACCCTCAATTTTGGGATCAAATCGGAATAGTCGATTACGTTCAAGCTGCCCCACCTGAGCACTATCGGCTGTAGGAGCCGTGAGTTGAATACGAATGGGCGATTCGGTAGAGAGCACTCCTGAGCTATACGATGAAATGTACGCCTGAAAAGCCGGATCGGTTGAGTCAGTTTCCAAAAAATCATCTGAAGAAAAAAAGATAATTGCTCCCACTAGCAACAATATTGCTCCCACTCCCACCGCTAGTGTCCATATTTGCTGCCGGAATGTAAGCTGAAACCACTGCTGCTGAACAGCAGCAATAAGTTGGCGCAGAAACGCTCGTATTTTATCCATAAAGGTGAATTGCTATTGCTGGAGGATTATACAAAATTAGCCTGAGAACGTAAAAATCCTAACAGTAGCTTGAGAGTTATCACGATTTTTAGTAAAGCTATCTATTGTACTGTAGTCCAAAAATGATGGAAGCGGGTCGCCGAGTTGTGGGATGCAACGGCTCGCGTATTTCTGCTATTTGGTAACCCGACCGGATGAAAAGTGCTACCCAATCTTCCAGCGTGCGATAATACCACCGATAAGGCATAGTAAACTCCTGCTTCATCAGACTCCAATCTTCATCGTGCCAACCACTTTGATAGGGTAAATCATTATTAAAACTATGCGGATGCAAAGTTTGAATGATTAGATAGCCGGATGAAGCTAGATAATTCCGCAGGGCTGGTAGCAGGGCTTCCGTAATTTTCTGGTCTAATAAAGCAAAATTGATTACTACCGCATCAAACGGCATTGAAGCCAGAGACTTATTTTGGATCAGCTCTTGATAAGATACCTGTTCAAACAAGCCTTCGCCTTGCTCACGGGCGTGCGTGATAAAATCGGCTACGGCATCCACCCCTAAAGTTTCAATGCCATGCTGCTGCAACGCCCGGCACAGCCAGCCTTCGCCACAGCCTACATCCAGCACTTTTTTAGGCTGATACTTTAAGACAGTACCTACAATAGCTTGGTTAGTTACCAGTTTTCGGCTCTCCAGATCTTCGCCTTCTACCGTACTAATCCAGGCGTGAGCGTTGGATTTCCAAGAATCTATAATTGGGTCAGCCATTAGTATTCTATTTCTATCTCGAAGTTTTCGCGCTGTTCGTAAAGATACCAGAATTGCTCGGCAATAGCTGCCGGATTGTATTTTTCGTCCTCTTCCTGAATGAACCCTTGGATAGTCACCGTAGCCACGTGAACGCCTTTGGCGCGCACTTCCTGGTGAAGGCAATAAGCAGCATTTCGCAACCCCGCTTTACCAATGCCGAGTGAACCATACTGAAAATTGGGATTTAGTGCCAAGCCACCTCCGGTGAAGAATATCTTTCCGGCTTTCTTAGCTTCCATAGCGGGAAGTACCTCCTGAGCGGCAACGATAGCCCCTACTACATTCACTCGAAAGTCCTCAACTAATTTGTCAACCTGTATTTCTGATAATTGCGTTTGCCCGATAACCGCCACATTATAAATGAGCACATCGGTATCTCCTAAAGAACCTTGCACGTAGCGCAACCCTGACCGGATAGAATCAGCATCGGCTGCATCCGCGAGGAAGTAGTAGCTTTCTATTCCTTCACTATCAAGCTGCTGCTGAAAACTCTCCAGTTTGTCTTCACTCCGCGCCAGCATAGCTACGATAAAGTTATTCTTACCAAACTGTCGAGCTAGAGCCAGACCGTTCTTGTCGCCCATCCCAATAATTGTTAGTAGTTTTTTATTGTCCATACTTCTGGTCAGTGGTTGACGTTTGTTTTTCAGCTAAACCATTTTTTTCGAAAAAGTTAGCAAAAAACAGCAGCTGATACGCGACTGCATTTGACCAATAAGGCCAATTGTGCGCTCCCGGACGTACAATGTAGTCGTGGGGAATTTGCGAGTCTAACAATGCCTGATGCAGTTGCTGATTGATTCTGAAGAAGAAATCATCGGTGCCACAATCAATAATTAATGAGAGTTGATCGGGCGAGAGGTCAGGTACCATATTGACCACCGAGAGCGAATCCCAGCGCAGCGGATTTTGTTCGTAAGCCCCCAGTTTATCTTTGATCCCCCAATTATCAACGTTGTACGTTAAATCTACTCCCCCACTCATGCTACCGGCTGCTCCAAATGTATCCGAGTGACGAATTGCTAAAAATAAAGCCCCGTGTCCGCCCATACTAAGGCCAGTAATCGCTCGCCCGGCAGGCTGCGCTAACGTTGGGTAGTTTGTATCTACAAAATCGACTACCTCCTTAGCCACGTAAGTTTCGTACTGACTAGCGGGTTGCACCGGACTATCCAGGTACCAGCTATTAAATCCACCATCGGGACAAACCAAAATGAGTTGATGATGATCAGCCAAGACCTGTACTTCCGGTGCTTTGATAATCCAGTCAGCATAATTGCCACTGTAACCATGCAGCAGATACACTACGGGGAAATGTTGATCTTTTTTGGCTTGGTATGCTTCAGGAGTAATTACTATGGCTCGGATATCCCGTTGCATGGCTTCACTGAAAACTTGAACGGTATCTACGGTGGCTGCCCAGCCCGATACAACGATACTAAACCAAATGACGGCAAAAACGAAAGACTTCTTCATAGCGCTACTTTAGCAGAAATGTACTGGCTCACTGATTAATAAGCAAATAGATTGATAGCATTAAGCGTAATTGATAGAAAAATGCCGTACCAGTCTGTTCTAGTATTAGTTAACAGCATCTATATTTGTGCACTATGAAAAATTTTGATATTCGCAAAGTACCGGCTGATCAAATACCACTCGATCTACTGCTACTAGCTGATCCTTCCGAGCAGCTAATCAACTCTTATTTACCTAATAGTGAATGTTATGCGGCGAGAGAAGGAGACCAGATAGTTGGCGTTTGTGTGTTAAAGATGCATTCGTCGTCTACTGTAGAAATTAAGAATATTGCTATGTACCCTGATTGTCAGGGTACAGGTGTTGGTACGAAGCTGCTGCGCCACACTATTAACCAAGCTTCGCTAAATGGCACTAAAAAGATTCTGGTCAAAACCGGCACCTTTGGCTACCCACCCACTTTTTATCAACGTTTAGGCTTTCGGGTAGTAGCGGTAGAGCAAGACTATTTTCTTACTACTTACAATGAGCCACTGTTTGAGTCAGGAATTCAGCACCAGGATCGATTAGTACTGGAGTTATGCCTTTAGATATTTTGTCCGTAAGTGAAGGTTTTGATAACTCAACACTGCCTTTTGTATTATCAAACCACTCCAATTGATAATATTTGAATGGTTCATGTATTGTTAAATCGCTCCATTTAGTAACACTTGACTGCCTCTTGTATCATCAAACCAGTTCATTTAACGACACTAGAATACTTCACATATCATTAAATTACTTCACTTGATGACACTCAAACCCTTCCTATATCGCTCCATCGCTCTATTTGATAACACTTGATGGCTTCTTGTATGATTAAATCGACCAATATGACGACTGATGAGTGCTTTTTCTATGACTAAAGCTACCTACATGACTCTAACGAGTGCTCTCTATATGACCAAACTGACTAATTTAGTGGCTATAATGGTCGATTATATTATGCTTTAATAGATAACAAGCTACCCTTCACTCCGAATCAGATTATTGAACATTAGTGTTCCGGTCAGTTGCTGCTGGTGATTTACTACGGGTAAAAACAAGATAGGAAAAGAAACGCTAGTAACCAGTTTAAGCATATCTTCTACGGTGGCCTCTTCCGAGATAAATATTGGGTTGGAATTAATTAATTCGCCCGCAGGAATGTTGGGCAGATGATCCAGATGCGTTATCAGAGCACGACGAACATCCGCATTGCTAGAAATACCCACGAACTGATTATCTTTGTCTACAATTGTGGTAAACCCTAAACCGTAGTCTTCAATAGTTTGCAGTACGGAAGCTAACGTCACTTCTTCTTGGGCTAATTGCGGTACATCTCGCAAGTCCATCATAAAATCCTGCACGTGGTAGTGCGAACTCACTTCGTGCATCTTCAGCCCAAGCAGTGCCGCTCCCATTGACGTATGGTTCACTAGAAATGAACCTGACACGGCCGAATCAACCGCCAAACTACGTAGTATAAATGATACTTCATCATTCACCCCCCCGTCTACGTGAATTTTCTTGTCCGGAAATTGCTTACCAAACCGACGGATACGATTGAAGTTATCCTTACGAAACACTCCCCCGCTCTGACCCGGCGTGGTGGTCATTAGTAAAATGAATGAGCAGGTATCGCGGTAAGAGGCGAATACTTCTAAGGGAGTATCAGATACTACTGCTAAACCGTACTCAGTTCCGACCGGAGGAGGCGGTAGCTCCTTCCCTGCCATTGTTTCGTACTGGAATTGTACGTATTCGATTTGATGCTCCGCAATTAGAGGAAAATACTTTTCGGGTTCGGCAGAAATGATATGGAGGTCGATAGGAGTTTTACTCAATTGACGTATTTCTCGAATATCGTCAAATACCGCCGGGCTATCGTTGCAGTCGATATGGAAAGAGTCTATTCGGAGCGCATCCAATTCCAGTACCAGTTCTTTCAGCGATTTATCTTGATTGGAATATAGAGAAGCAGAAATTTTCAAAACGATTAGGCTTAAGAGTAGAATCTATTGCGGACGCAAAGTTCTACAATTTCTTTCAATATCCCAGTCTGTAGTGGGTAACAAAAAACCACCTACCGGAAACGGTAAGTGGCTAGCAACTTCAGAGTGTATTGGTGGTTATGCTAACTGGGGTTCGGCCTCAGAGTCTGATTGTTCGCACAAACGTTCCGAAAAGCCTAGCGTGGTGCTTTTCACTTTTTTGGTTCGCCCTTTATACTTTGTACCTTCTTTTAACTTATCAATCCCCCCCTGTTTGTATTCTTTCAAGTAGGCAATAAGCGTAGTTTTAGAGATTTCGCAGATACGGCAAATTTCGTTGTGCGGTAGCCCCTTTCCCTTTAAATAAAGGACCTCCATTTTCTGCTGTACTCGGGCACTAGCGTTATGAAACCGTTCGTAACGGAGAGCTTCTACATCTTCTTCTTTAAATTGAATACGAATCATACGGTAGTGATTTTAAAGGCAGTTGAATCTGAACTTTTAACCCCTCAAATATCCGCAATATTTGGCCTTCAAACCATCACCCCAGCTTGGGGATTTTTTCAACGAAAAGCTCAAAAATAGGGGGAATCCCCTTACCCCTTCTTATTTATAAAGGCTCGTTCAAATGGATATTCTTTTGAACTGAAAAAAAGCTTAACTTCTCTGAAAGTCCAGAAACATCACTCACATTCAACAAAAAAACCACTTAAGAGAACGGTTTCTATGACATAGGATCAATTTTGAGAAGCTCTAGTTTTGAGGAGTTAAGGTATACGCTACCGCCAGTCCAGCTATTCCACAGCAAGAAACTGAAGCATATTCCAGGTTCATAGCAATTATTCCTGTATCAGGATCAACTGAGCTTCCTGCCTGAGCTTCCATAGCCACTGCGGTTCCAAAATCGCGAGAGCCAGAGGCCACTGATATATCGTTGCAAATATCAGTGATGTTGTATGCTATGGGAGTTCCTCCAAAAATATCCATGGTAGCATCACTTATCGAGTATACTCCGGGAGAAACTGTCGTAAGTGTTACGGTTTGGCTAGCTACTTCCCCATTAGGGCAACTGACACATTCTGCCAAATATGTTCCGGCTAAGTCCGACGGGCAAGCCACTGGGTAATTGACGAATACTCGGTAGATAGATGCTGCCGAATTATCTAGCAATGCCGGACTCCAACCGCTAAGAAATCGACCGTCCTGCATCCGAAAATCCGTAGTAATAAAAAACCCGTCACCTAATCCTAGCGAAGCACGAGTAAGCACTTCATCAGAAAACAAATTAACCAAATCATCCACGCTCAAATCATACGTTTTTGGCCAGCTTGCGAGCGACTCTAGCATTTGCTTATGGGTGGTTCCTTCCGATGCATCGGTGTAGGTTACGGTTACCTCCAGAGCTTCTACCGGAGCGAATTCCAGATCACGCCCTTGTTCATCGGTCATACTTACGGTAAAGTTGATCCGAGAAGCGTCAGGGTCAAGAAAATTCACCAGACCAGTATCATCATTTTCCGGGGCGATAAACACCATCGCGCCTCGATCAATGTTCTCCTCTACAAAGTTTTCGTTATCGCAAGCTGATAAAACTACGGTTAAGACCAGACTTGCACTTAATATTTTATGTAACTTCATTATATCTTAATTTTCAGTTATTTAGTAGCCGTACTGTCGTTAATTAGCATCCCAAAACACCTTTACTTCAACAGGATTCTGCTGTTGTATATTAGGGTTTAGCTCTACTTCAGTAGATGAGTAAGGCAGCACGGTTGGAAAAGATTTAGAAGCATTCGTAAAGCTCAAATTATCTGTATCGGGATCGTAGAGTTGGGGATAGCCTGTCCGACGGTAATCGGTGTAAGCATCTACCGCAAACCCAAAGGAAGCGATCCACTTCTGAGTCATGATAATCTCCAGTTTCTTATTATTATCTCCGGCATCGTAGCGAGATAATACTACCGCAACATAAGCATCAATATCTTCATCCGATATCGCTGCTGGTGCATCTTGTCCTTTAGCGTCGTAATTAGCGGTCACCTCATTTACTTTCGCAAAGGAAGCACGTATAGCACTCTCCAACAGTGCTCGAGGGTCGCCGGAAGTAACTCCAGTTTGGGCTAATTCAGCCTCAATGTATAGCCGAGCGTAGTACGTTAAGATTCGCTGAGGCACATCGCCCGGAGCTTGGGTCTGGGTAGGGGCAATCGCTCCGCCATCATCAAACCGACCTCCTACCGGATACATACCTAAAATAGTCTGCGACTGATCCTGTAATCCGGCTTGATTCGGCCCGGTTGAACCAAAGTAAATTGATAGAAATGCCCCGTCGCGGTATTCGGAAGGACTCTGCGGTGTACCGGTTTCAGAAAGCTGATTGTACCAGTAGTACGGCACCCGAGGATCAATAATTCCATCCAGGATAGCCGGGTTCTTTCCGGTAAGGGTTTCGTAGAACCAGACACTGATGTAGTAGATACGGGTACCCAAGTTATCTGCAATAAAGCCAGGATTACGGTTATCCGGCGACTGACTTTGCCCGTAGGCAAGTTCAAAATCTTCACTTGGGTCACCAATAAGATCGTCTTCGGCCAATAAAGCATTTACTTCACCCGATATATCCTGTACCAACCGTAGTTGGTTGTACAGTTTTAGCTTAACGGTTTTAGCAAACTTACGCCAGCTTGCCATGTTTCCGCCGTAAATCAGATCATCGCTACCCGGAGTTAGGGAGGATGCCTTTTCTACGTTAGCAATCCCTTCGTCTAGCATCGCTAACACTTCAGGGTAAATGATAGCGTCTTCATCGGGTGAAGGAGTATAGGTTTCAGGAGCCGTGTTAGACTGCTGAAACGGAATATCACCCCAGATATCTACCATTTGGCTGTAGGAATAAGCTTCCAGAATTTGGGCGATACCCACGTAGTGCCAAGCTTCTTGCTCAGTTCCGATGCCCTTAATCTCACGAAGGTCTTCTAGTGCAATACTGTAGAATTGACTCCAGGCTTGGGTGATAGGAAAATCGGTTCCCTGCACATTGTAAGCATCAAATCCTTGTCGACGGGTCATCTGATGCATATATACCGATAGAATAGCCGATAAACCTGAAGTGCTCATTCCCAAACTATTAACCAGTGTTATCTCAGTATTAGTCAGTAATAAATCTACCGATGCCTCAGTTGGATTGTTCGGGTCGTCGTTAATATCAAAAAACTCATTACAGCTACTCATCAGCAATATTCCGGCTGAGAGAAATAGTGAAAATATCTTTTTCATTGTATTCTTAGTTCTTATTGCTAGAATGTAACATTTAGGTTCACCCCAAAACGACGGGTGGTTGGGGCCGAAGCATACTCAATTCCTTGGGTATTAGAAGATCCAAAACCGTTAACTTCAGGATCAAAGTTGGTGTACTTCGGAATATTGGGGGCGTTGTACCAGAGGTTTCGCCCGGTAAACGTAAGCGTCACCCGACCGAAAGGAGTTCTTTCTAATACCGACTGAGGCAAGGCGTAACCAATGGAAGCCTCTCGCAAACGAATTACCGTTCCGTCGTATACAGTCCACTCATCTTCAGCATTAATTCCAAAGGAACCGTTACCGTTCTGGAAGTATAAGTCATTTGTACTCACCTGAATGGTATTCGGAATTTGATTACCGTTTTCATCTAAAATGGGTTGTCCATTGTTGGGATCCCCTAAGAAACCAGGTATAATACGAGAAGCAGCGCGATCTTCGGTATCTTTCGTTACTCCACGACCAAGTAAGCGCTCAACCGTAGTGGTATAAATATCACCACCCTGGCGGTAATCAATCAATGCACTGATAGTGAAGCCTTTGAAGCTAATGGTATTGGTTACACCCAATAAAAAGTCAGGATTAGGATCACCAATTTTATCAAAGTTTAATGCCGGAAATAATACTCCAGTAGCTGGATCAATCAGTAAATTACCCTCGTCATCGCGAGCACTTACTGAGCCGCGCAAGATACCATAAGGCTGACCGGGTTCAATGACTGGAGTTACACCACCCCCGAAGAGGTTACGTACATTAAAGCGATCTAGCCCTTCGGGAATTGATAGTACTTGATTGCGGTTGCGGGTAAACGCAGTGTAGATATCCCACCGTAACCCGTTATTCAGTTGAATTGGTACTAGGTTTAAACCTACTTCTATTCCTTTGTTTTCCATCTCCCCGGCATTAGTTACCAGTTGCTGAAAGCCTGATGTCTCAGGAACACTTACATTTACAATCTGGTCGCGAGTCACCCGATTGTAGTAGGTAAAGTCTAACACTACGCGACCCAAAAAGAAGTCTAGCGTAGTTCCCACCTCAAATTCGTCAGTAAACTCGGGACTTAGACTAGGATCAAACGCAATAGGGTCGCGGGTGATACCGGGTTGCCCGTTAAACGGCAAATCGTTATCCGGTAACGAACCGATTAAGTTAGTCCCATTTCCCCGGTTGATAGAAAACAGATTAGTTAGCTGATAGGGGTCAGCATCATTACCTACTCGGGCTACGCCAAACCGCAGTTTTCCTTGCGAGAATATAGTTTCATTGGTTTGTAGCCACTCAGTAAAAATGACCGACGCGCTCGCCGAACCATAGAAGTAGTTACGTTGATCTTCCGGCAAGGTAGACGACCAGTCGGTTCGTCCAGTGAGGTTAAAGTATACGAAATCATTGTAGCCTAAAGTAAGGTCGGAATAGACTCCCATTAACCTGCGCTTCTCAAAGTTACCTTGACCTGTTGCTGTCACATTAACCGTATTATCTAAATCGAAGATACCGGGAGCAATAATATTCACACCCTGGTTTTGCTGGCGATCCTCTTTTCGCTGATTGATGTTATGGCCTATCAAACCTTTGAAATAAAGTGATTCACTTAAATCGCGTTCTACCGTGATAATTAAGTTCGATTCAATTTCCTGACGATAGATATCGTCATCTACTAGAGCACCTGAACCTCCAAAAGCTGTTGAGCCTTGATTCCAAACTTGCTGACGCCGATCTACAAATTGGTTAATACCAATACGATAATCTACACTTAGCCAGTCGGTAATATCGTAGCCAAGGTTAGCATTAGCAGTGATCCGATCCAGATTACTAGTAATACCATTATTTCGCCACGACCAAAGAGGATTATCCTGGTTAGTAAAAAACAATGAAGCACCTGTCGGATCTTCAAAAGGCAAATCCATGTTCCAGGTACGCCCAAGCCAGAGCGTTCGGGCAAAGGATGAGGCTGCCGCTGGGTCAGCTGCTCCACTTGATCCGAAGATCGGTCCATTTTGCTCTGAAATTGAGTACGACAGGTTACCCCCCGCCCGAATTCCATTTTCAAGCGTAGTCTGGGCTCCTACCGAAATACTAGTTCGGTTAAAGCTGGCCTCAGGAATATACCCTTGATTTTCCATATGTGAGGCTGTTAGACTAAACGACGTATTGCCTGAGCCTCCCTGAATAGTGATAGAGTTATCCCAAACGTGCCCCGTGCGAAACAGGTCTTTCACATTATTTGGTCGGGCTACGTAAGGAATACTATCCGAAAACAGATTAGGATAAGCCGTTTTATACTGAGGCCAAACCTGCACTGAATCCAGCCAAGCAAAGGCTGCTCCCCAGGAACCATTAGACCCCGGACGATACTGAAATTCCGCCCCGTTGCCGTACAAATTCTGGTATTCCGGTAGATTCCCAATTTGCTCTATTGAATAAGAGCTACTAAAAGTTACTTCTAACCCTTTTTTAGAGATATTAGGGCTACCTGCTTTCGTAGTAATTACAATTACTCCGTTACCAGCCCGTGAACCATAGAGTGAAGCTGCTGCAGCACCTTTCAGCACTGAAATTGACTCAATAGCATTGGGGTCTAATGCCGCCAGTGGAGAAGCGTATGAACCACCACCCGTCAGTTGATTATACGTGGTAGATTGCTCCGCAAAGTAGGGGGTTCCGTCTACCACGTATAGAGGTTCATTATTTCCCAAGAAAGACGATTGCCCCCGAATAGTAACTCGAGTAGCACTGCCAGGTGCTCCGGTAGAACTGTTGATATTCACTCCGGGAACTTTACCTTGCAAAGCGCGTAGCGGATCGGGTTCAGAAACTTGCTGGATTTGCTCTCCTTGTAGTGTTTCTACTGAATAGCCCAAAGCCCGTTCATCGCGCTCAATGCCGATGGCAGTTACTACTACCTCTGATAACTGTTTGGTGTCAGGTAGTAATGCAATATTTATTGCAGATTGATTGCCAATTTCTATGTCTTGACTTTGAAACCCGATAAAAGAAAAAGTAAGAATCGATCCATCAGGAGGTACGCTAATTCGATATTTACCGTCAATGTCGGTGACGGTTCCTGACGACGTTCCTTTTACGATTACATTGACCCCTGGCAGGGCTGTTCCATCCTCTGAAGAGGTTACTTCCCCTGATACTGTAGATTGAGCAGATGCCCCACCTATGACCAGGATAAAGCACCCCAACAGGCACATCATTCGGTAAAAATGTACTTTCATAAAAAATATAAATTAGGTTGATAAGAAACACGAAAACCGACTTACCTGATTTATTCGGCAAACTGAGTATATTCGTATACAAAGTTGGGTATTCTTTAGCAGCTAGTACATCCCGCTTTTCAGGGTATTTTTTCGGGGAAACTTATTCACGAACTGAATACCAGAATGTGGTCTTTGTTATTTCTATCTTCAATGGGAATAGTACCTACCTAACGTCTCATCCCTGGAATTATCTCCGGTTGCTTTAAATTAGTAAGTCCAAATTTGGCAACATGAAAGAAAATGTTTCAGGATTGATCGCAATCGGTTATAAGAATAGTTTAATCATACTTGCTCAATATTTCCCCTCAATTGGGGGATTTAGCTTCTAGCATTTTGTTTTAAAAGTTGCCCCCCCCTGAATAGGGGATGCAATTTTAAGCACTTATCCCTTCTTTTGGGTTAGAAAAATGCTGAATCCTCTTCAAATGATAGCTTTTCAATTTTTTTCATCCCCCGCAGAGTCAGTCAAGGATAGCGTAAATACCCTATGATTAGGGGATACCCTGGTCTGTGAGATAGCCGTAGTTTATTATAAACAAACCCACCCTCACATGCTATCGCTTATTCCGCTATTACCTAGGTTAATTTCCTTACTTGCTATCGTATTAATGTTGCCGTACTCATTACGAGCAATACCATTTCAGCCTATTTTCATGCTAACCAATGGGCTGACCTACGTTGAAATCCCTTTTACCTTAGTGAATAATTTAATTGTAGTAGAGGTAGTTGTAGCAGGTAAAAGACCCATGAACTTCATTCTGGACAACGCCACTACTAATCCAGTAATTTTCCATAAGGATTATATTCGGGGCTTACCTCTAGCGTTGGGAAATAAAATCACTGTTCGGGGGGCTGGAAAGGGAAGAGCAGTGCAAGCTACGTTAATCTCAGGAACATCACTCCATCTATCTGGGGCGGCGACGGATCGGATTGGTATGGTGGTACTGGATAAAAATCCATTTGCCCAACTAAGAGGGGGACGCAAAAAAATTCATGGGTTGCTAGGGTCTACCCTGTTTCGTAGTTTCATTGTGGAAATAGATTATCCTAACCAAGTTCTTCGCCTACATCAGCACGAAAACTTCTCAGAGACGAATGATTACCAATCGTTACCCATGAAAGTGGTGAATGGCCGACCTTATCTTTCGGCCTTAGTGCAAGGTGAGCTAACTACAATGGAAATGAATCTCATGGTAGATTTAGGTTTTAACAATGCTTTATTGCTTCAGCTTTCGGATTCACTTGTTCGAAAGCTGATAACCAAACCTAAAACT
Organism: uncultured Flammeovirgaceae bacterium; assembly: GCA_937138955.1. GTDB lineage: Bacteria > Bacteroidota > Bacteroidia > Cytophagales > Cyclobacteriaceae > Tunicatimonas. The sequence goes on from CAKZPJ010000284.1 coordinate 13,036, forward strand.
GCTAAAGTAGGAATAGGCCTCAATGGTATTTTGAAAGGAAAAAAAGGAGCGGTTAATTCCATACTTATTGGCCCCAGTTACTACGAAGAAGTAGCTACCATTGTGCCCTTCGCTAAAAGTCTGCCGACACAAGAGCTTTCGCCCGGAATACCGCGTATGGGTTCAATAGGTAACACTATGTTCCAAGGAACTTCTATTATATTCAACTATCCTGAAGAGAAATTTTACATTGCCTGCCCATTACCTTTGTTGGCTGATCAAAATGGGGAGTTGCCTAGTAAGACTCGACCTAACGAACCAAAAAAGTTGGTATTCTAACTTTGTATTTTGACTTACACAACTCTGGATTATAACACACGAACAACGTGCGACGGGTGCTCTGCACAATACCCCTATTTAGATCAATCGCTGCTTTATTGCTTTTTCAATAGCGTCAGCTTTACTGTTTACTTGAAGCTTACCGTAGATATTTTTGATATGCGATTTGATTGTTTCTTTATGAACGAAGAGGTCGTTGGCAATAGCTGAATAGCTTTTGCCCTTGGCTAGTAGCTCTAGCACCTCCGTTTCGCGAGAGGTAAGAGGCGAATTAGTATTCTTCTGAAAAGACTGAACCACCATGCGGGCAATCTGACTGCTCATAGGTGCTCCACCTTTTTTCACCTCAGTAATTGCATCCAGAATTTTAGAGTGACCTGCATTCTTAGTGATATATCCACTAGCCCCGGCACATAAAGCCTGAAACACTAGTTCGCTGTTGGTATGCACCGAAATAACCAAGATATTTACTTCAGGTAATAGTTTCTTAATTCGACGAATACCTTCTACCCCGTGCATTCCAGGTAACTCTAAATCCATTAGAACAATATTGGGACGATCATTCGATAGGTTTTTGAGAGCATCCTCACAGTTCTCGTAGGTATTAACTACTCGGTGTTGGCTCACGCTGCTGATGAGTAGGGCAAATCCATCGCGCACCACATCATTATCTTCAATAATCGTAATCTTAGTTTCTTGGGTAGTTGTCGATAAATTATTCATAATTGGGTATACGTAGTTATTGGGTTGAGCGTCTATTCATTTTCTACCCCATTTTGGGTGATTTTTCCTCGTAGGCTTACCGTAGTTCCTCGGTGGCAAGCTGATTTGAGCTGGAGCACTAAACAGATTTTTCGGGCGCGCTCCTGCATATTTTTTATTCCCCGAAAGGTTTGCTGCGGCGAATGCGGATCAAAACCGACTCCATCATCTTGCAGCGTAGCCTCAAACGCATTGTCGCACACACGAAACTCCAACTGAACGGTGTCCGCTTGGGCATACTTCAGCGCATTGGTCAGCGCCTCTTTAAATATCAGCACGATTTGACGACTCCATCCCGAAGCAAGTTTTAGTCCTTGCTGTTCTTCGCAGGTTTCAAAATTGGCTAAAAAAGACACTCCGGTGTTCTCGAAAAGCTCCTCACCAAAATCCTTCAGATTCAAGTATAACTCCTGC
>CAKZPJ010000285.1 GCA_937138955.1 uncultured Flammeovirgaceae bacterium
GGTATAGATAAGCTACTATTTGTACCAGATGATTGGTAGATTTCCTAAAAACTTCCTCTCTAGCCTGTTCGTCAGCGTGCCAGTATTTGTACGAAAGCGGGGAAGTGGATATTCCCCCGTCTATATCCGCAGGAAGTAATTTCGCCAGGATTGAAAACAATTGTTGCGTATACGCTAATCGATCAGAGGTAGTCCAGTCGGGTTGATGCACTTGATCTTTCACTATCTGCCGATGAAATCCGCCGTAGGGAAAGCCATTCATAGTGAAGACATAGCAGTTGTTCTCCACCAGCCACTTCTGAAAAGCTATCAAGGCTGCCGGACGCGCCAACTCTTCCCCCGCTTGCTGCGATAGTCGTAAGCCAATCCCGAAGGGTTGATCAGGAGCTATGGCCGACTGAACCAATGGCACGTAGGTTCGCAGGCTCTGGTCTACTTCTTCCCAGCTTTCGCCCGGATGAATATTAGTACAGTAGGTAAGGTGATGTTGATCAGATAGTTTCATAAAACGAGATGCAATCTGAAGACAAAAACAAAAGTATTTCCTATCTAGGTAACTAAAAAATCAACTCGGAACTTTCGCTGCCTGTAGTTCCGCTAGCTGACCCATTGCCTGCTGAATCAGACTTTTATCCATGTCGTGTACTTCAATGCCTCTTCCGATTTCTTCCAGTAGCATGATGGTCAATTGACCGCCTAAATGTTCTTGAAATTCATCTAAGCCGCGCAGTAAATCCGGCTCGGTTAGTTCGGGAGTGTAAATATCAAATCCTAACTGAAGTAATAAGTTAATAATTCGGTGCAGGTCGGCTTCAGAGAGCATTCCCTTCAAATGAGAATAGGTAACATCTAACGCGATACCAATAGCCACCGCCTCTCCGTGACGTAGCTGATAGTCGGTAAGTTGCTCTAACTTATGAGCGGCCCAGTGCCCAAAATCCAGTGGACGAGATGAGCCCATCTCAAACGGATCGCCTCCGGCAATATGTTGTAAATGCATCTCAGCACAACGGTGAATGAGATATTGCATAGCTTCCTGATCGCGATTAGCCAAAGCGATAGCATCTTGCTCGATACGCTCCCAAAAAGCCTTATCTTTAATTAAGGCTACTTTAATTGCTTCAGCGATACCGGCTCGCCAGTCCCGATCATCTAGCGTAGATAAAAATGCAGCGTCGTTAATGACGGCGTAGGGTGGAGCGAACGTTCCCAAAAAGTTTTTCTTACCGAAGTAGTTTACTCCGTTCTTCACTCCCACTCCCGAATCGTTCTGTGACAAAACGGTGGTAGGAATACGAATGTGACGTACTCCCCGATGGCTTACTGCCGCTGCCAGTCCTATCATATCCAATACCGCTCCACCGCCAATACCCACAATATACGAATGCCGATCAATGCGATAGCTGTCTACCGCCTGAATAATTTGCTGAAAATATTGCGTATTGTTCTTCGCCTCTTCCCCTCCCGCAACTACTAGTGGGTCAGCAAATAGAGCAAGCGAATTAGAATGAGCCTGAGCGTAATTCTTTATTTCGGCTAGCAACTGCGGATGTGCATCGGATACCCCTTCATCTACTACTATGAACAGTTTAGCCAAGCTATCTTGCGGAAAAACGTCTTTAAATAAAAGATTTTCAACCCGAAATAGTTGGTCGGTGAAGTGTACCTGATATTGGAAAGCGACAGAAAAAGATTGTGATAGCGACTTCATTTGATCAATTAACAATGTGCAGTGAACAATTAGATGGTTAAAATACGACAATTCGTTAGAAGAAAAGGTTTCCTGTCAGGTGACGGCAAAGTAGCGAGCTAGTCCGATGGATAACGGTAGCAGTAAGAGAACCAATAACGCGAATAAGCTGGTAGCAAAAATACTAGCAAAAACCGCATTGAGAATAATCAGCGAGATAACTCCCGCTTTTACTGCTTTTCCAATAAACTGCGGTTGAGCGTGCCGAATGGCTTTAAACAGTGGTGGATAAATTTGAGAGGCGAACAGTGCCATAAAAACGAACGCCACCCAGCCACTTTGCTCCCGAATGGCAAGCGTAGCCAACGCCAGAATAACAATAGCGTACAAGCCGGCTCCACCCCACAGTGCAGCCCGATTGCCCCCGTGGACTTCACCCCGACTTACCATGGTAATAGCCGCAATGTAAACAATAGGGATAAGACTCAAATACCAATAATCTGATATTGCTGCTGGGATAAGGCTGATGCCCAGCAATAGATTTCCGCCTCGGCATAGCCCCATATTAATCGGCCCAAAAATAAGCTGGTGCTTACCCCAGTAGTCGTACAGCAAAGCACAGACCGCTACGGCTACCGCAATAATGAAGCTTTCTACCGACACCTGCATAGCTGATAGAATACCCCCTACTAATAGCACTCCTCCTAGTACAGCTCCTTCGGTTACTGAAACATTTCCCCGTGGGATAGGTCGTTCGGGGCGTTCCTCTTGATCGAGCTTAGCATCAAATACGTCATTGAAAACGATTCCTCCACCGTAAAGCCCAATGGTAGCCACTATCAGCCAAAGTAGATCAGGAAAATTATCGCTATTCCAACTATTGTCATTGGTGAGAAGAACCTGAGAAAATACTCCCGAAGCGGCTGCTCCCGCCAGAATATCAGCAATTGCCGTCACGATATTAGCGGGACGCATCAGTTGTAGGTAGGCTCGTAGTTTTTGCATTTAAATTACTCCCATTTGCCGATAAGAATTTTAGCGAGGGTAAAATATTTTCTCTTGCGAGTGTAGCCGACAGCCGGAGATTTCGTTCAAGTACGCTACTTACTCATCTCCCGAAATATTCACTAAGTGTATCTTGCAGTTGGTCGTAATGCCCGTATCCTTCACAAGCTGAATTAGCGATCTCTTGTAGTCGTATCTGATATTCATCCTCTAAGCCTTCACTCAAAATCACTTTTACTACATTATCAAAGAGCTCTTCGAAGTATATGTAAAAATCTTCGCCAAAGTCCCCACCAAATTCATTGGCAATATTGGTACATTCTTCTACTGCGTGTAAGCAAACTTCGATGTAGTATCGGACGGTAGCGTTACTATTTAGCTGCTGAACAACATTGTCTACTTTTTCAGTATCCAATCCTCCTTGCATGTACTTATTAGGGTAAATTGCCTGGGTGACTTGTTCTTTATACATTGCAAGAAGTTTGTTGTCAACCTCAGTGCCACTGAACTTAATCCGATAGTAGTTTCGTGCCACCTCAAAGCTAGAATAAAGCTCGGTTAGTTCAGATTTTAGTTGGTCAGCATTTTGCGTATTGATATGGTCTAAAAATGCGTTCATACCTTACCAGGGGTTTCTAGCTTTCCAAACCTGAAGGGCTTGCATTGTTTCTTCATCAGCCACTATGTTTCTCAATTCATCTAGTCTCACCGGAATGACTATCTCCTCGTATTCAATTTCCACGTAGTAGTCGCCACCATCAAAACTAGACTCATCTGTTTCGTTATTGACTACTTGCACCTTTTTCCACTGCCGCTCGCCCGATTTTTTCTTTACCTCATATTCCGCTTCAAACGGGTAATTAATATTGTTTTCCATATAGATTGCCCAACCCATGTTGGCTTCTTCATCGGTATAGCAATCCACCACTATTTCGTAGTCAATAATCTTCTGAATCTCTTCTTTAGTCAATTTCATACTATTGCTGTTTACTCTATTGTAAATACCTCAGATAGTGCTTCCTTAATTTGTTTCTGTTCGGCAGAAGTAATCTCACCTAACTTTCTCACAAGCCTTTTTTCGGAAACCGATCTTACTTGGAAGCAATCTACACTGGAAATTTTGCTTAATCCATTGATAGGATTTGGTGTAACCTCAACCATCCAAACCCCTATTTGATACCGCTCTTTCCAATCAGTAATGGGAACAATAACCTTTAGCGGTAGCTTTCCTAGATTATTGTCGTTTACAATAACGGCCGGCCTAGTCTTTCTCATCTCAGACCCAACGGAAGGATCTAAATTAATCAGCCAAATCTCACCTTGTTTCATAGAAGTCTTCCAAGTCTAGTGCAGTGAATGCAGTTAAATCTGCATTATCCTTATAATCACCATAAAGTTGATCAGCTGCTCTTCGCATCTGTTCCTTTTTGTCATCATCCTGAATTGTTTTAGCCGTCTTTTCTATAATCTTAAGCCGATCGCTAGTAGACAGCTTCTTTATTTCCTTAATGATCTCTTCGGTTTCCATAATTAGATACTTTGCTACTACCTGATAAGTTCTTGTGAGTTCAACGTTTCTTTAATGTCTTTAAATTAACAAGGTCGGTTTTTAAATCGTCTCCATCGTATTTGATATGACCTTTAACTCTTAATCGTGTATCTCAGATAATGTTAAATAGGTTACATAGGCAGTCATTCTCGAGAGAGACTGCCAAAAGCCTAAGTCGGTCTACTTGACTTCCCAACTAGGCATCGGATTTTCGTCTGGCCCTCCCTTATATGCCCAGAATTCAATACCAGAAAAATCACTTTTATACTTCCAGTTTCCGTGAGCCAGCGAATTTCTGAATGCTCTTACTGGGTTGCTTAATAAAAACTTGCAGTATTTTTTCGTAATACTTCCTGTGGGGAGTGCTCTTCTTAGTTTTTCAAAAAGCGTGTCTTTAAGATAAATAAAACAAATATAATTCTGAGCTAATATTTGCGTTCTTACAATCTCAGGCTGTGGCCTCATCTGGTTAAAGGTATCCATCATTGATTGAAATGCTGAAAGTTCTTCCAATCTTGTAGCTAAATTAATTGGTGAAGCTAACTTGATATCTTTAATATTCTCTTCAGATAATTCTTTAATCTCATTCTGTACTGTTGTAGCCAAAGCATCACATATATTAGGGGGTATCTTAACCTCTTCGATTAACTTATGCTTCCACTGCAAAAATTGGACATCAAGATTTTTCATCTACTATATTTATATTCCTTAAAGCGTTTGTAAATGCCTTGTCTCTATTCAGAAGACTCTTCATCCACCCTCGGGGTTTGCCCGCCGCGAAGGATAGAATTGCCGGAGAATTTTTTGCGCTGATCGACTAGTTCGGGTGTTTGCCAGTCGGCTTCGTTCATTTGTCCGCTTTGACCGTAGGCATCCAAGGCATTTTGGTAGCAGGTGAGGCGGATATGCTCTTCGGGTAAGCCTCGCTCCTTCATTAAAGCGGCGGTTTTGGGTACCGAGAGCGGATCGCTGATGCCCCAGTCGGCAGCGCTATTTACCAGAATGCGTTCGGGACCGTACTGCTGCACAATGGCTACCATGCGCTCGGGACTCATTTTGGTGTGCGGATAAATAGAGAAGGCCGCCCAAAAGCCTCGATCAAGCACTTCTTTGATGGTTTCTTCATTATTGTGGTCAACCACTACTTTATCAGGCGTTATGCCGTGTTCTTCGCAAACATCCATGCTACGGGAGGTCCCGGCTTTTTTGTCGCGGTGCGGAGTATGAATCATCACCGGCAAATCTACCTCCCGCGCTAGGTCTAGCTGTTCTTGAAAGTATTTATCTTCGGCGGCAGTTTGGTCATCGTAGCCAATTTCACCTACGGCTACTACACCTTCTTTACTTAGAAAGAGCGGAAGCAATTCCATTACCTCTTCAGCCAGAGCTTCGTTGTTAGCCTCGCGGGAATTTAGCCCGATAGTGCAGTAGTGCTTAATGCCAAACTGACTGGCTCGAAAGCGTTCCCAGCCAATCAGGCTGCTGAAGTAATCTTGGAAACTGCCTACTTCAGTGCGGGGCTGCCCCAGCCAAAAAGCCGGTTCTATAATAGCGACAATGCCCGCCTGCTGCATGGCTTCGTAATCGTCGGTAGTGCGGGAAGTAACGTGAATATGAGGGTCTATAAACATCATGGTTTAATTATTAGATGGCTCTATTTTCAAATAGCTAAGTTGTTGATTGTAACAGTGCTGGGAGCTGGGTGCGTGGGGCTAGGAGTTGAATGTAAATACTCCTCGCTCCTAGCCCGTATTGCTCATGGCCCCAATAGTTTTCCAATCAAGTTTTTCATCAGGCAGTGAGTAATTGGCTAACTGTTTTTTTAGAGTATCGTTTTCGCTTTCCTTAATGGCCAGATTAGCGGCTTGCTTTTCTAGCGGACTACCTTGCTCGAGCAGACGCTGAATATCGGGTAGGTGCTTTTCGGTGAAGTAGGGAGCTGCGCACCTCCACAGCTCAGGGGTCACTGGTCGGCTAGCAGCCCAACGTTCGTGGGCAAAATCAATCAGCATTCGGGCTTGTTCGGCATTACGTCGTTTATCCAGTTGCTGAATTAGGTACAGTGGTCGGCCCATGAAGATGGCTTTCAGCACCATCTGGTTCCAGGCTTCATCTGTCATGTATTCGGCCGGATACGGATTGCGTAGTGCAATAGCATCAAACACGCTGGTAATATTAGTACGTACTCCCTCCACTGCCCGGTAAACCATCTGATCGGAATACTGATACAGGGGTAAAGCAGAGTAGAGTGTCACCTGTTCGTCTACGTCGGCAGTAGCAAACAAACGATCTAATACTGTCCGATATTCTTCAAATGTGTTAGTTGATAACTGTAATAACCAGTAGGTTCGGGCGGCTTGCCGTACATTCCACTGACTTAAATCCCAACCGCTACGAATTTGCTCAGCTCTTTGCAGCGTTTCATCGCTCAGTGCTAAGTTGGTTTTACTAAAATGCCGAGCAATGGTACTAAAAGTGAGATAAAAGCTTCGGTTACTGGGTTGATCTCGGTATTTTTTAGTTTGTTGGTCTAGCCAGTCCACAGTCTTTTCCGAAGACTGCTGGTTAATTAGTTCATAAAGGAATTTTTGGGCTGGGTTATCCATAAAATCAGCTTTGGAACAGCTAAAGTAATAGATTTGTGAGGATAGAAAAAATGACTTGCCTCATACAGGCTTCGGAAGTTTTGACATTAAATTCTCATGTTGCACTGTATTTCTTAAGATTTAAAGCCTCCGTAATACGAGTATCAGTGAAGGTTACTCATATTTTTACCCCAAAAGTATTCGTATTTCTTCAGTAAAATAAGAAATTTGTCGCCAGCATGGCCAACCACCTACTCTCACTATTAATATTTACCCCTCTGGCAGTAGCAGTCGTTCTGCTAATTATTCCTTCCTCCCAGCGATTGATTCACCGTATTGGTATCATCATAGCTACCGGACTACAGCTAATTATTTCAATCGCGATTTACTCCCAATTTGATGCTAATCAATCTACTAGCCTAACCGATAATGCTTATTATAATCTACAATTGGTAGAACGGTTTGATTGGATTAGCCTGAATTTGGGCAATTTGGGACATTTATCCATTGACTACTTTGTAGCGGTAGACGGGATTAGCCTGCCGCTGGTTGTACTGGCCTCGCTAATTCTGCTGATAGCCGCTATTTCCTCCTGGACGATTAAACAACACGTGAAAGGGTATGCGCTACTGTTTCTTCTGCTAAGCTCATCGGTAGTAGGTTGCTTTATTGCGTTAGATTTTTTTCTATTCTACCTCTTTTTTGAGTTTATGCTACTACCGATGTATTTCCTGATTGGTATTTGGGGGGGTGAGCGACGGGAGTATGCTTCTATCAAATTTTTTCTGTATACGCTGACGGGTTCTATTTTTATTCTTATTGCGATGATTGGGCTATACCTCAGTGCAATTGACCCGGTAGCCACCGGGGAAATGAGTGGGTTAATCGGTAATCATCCATCGGCGGTAGAGATCGCCTACGTACAGGATCAACTGCGAGACGGGCTGATTGCCGGACAAGATTTGGTTCGAACGTTTGATATGGTCGCCATGACCGACATTCGGAATTACTTACCGAACAGCACTTTGGCGGTAGAGGGTTCGCACTGGGGTGGCTTCCCTCTTCGTTGGCTAGCCTTCTGGGCGTTATTACTTGGGTTCGTTATCAAGCTTCCGTCGGTACCACTGCACACTTGGCTACCCGATGCCCACGTGGAAGCTCCCACCGCCATTTCAGTAGTGTTGGCTGGGTTGCTCCTAAAAATTGGGGGCTACGGCATCTTCCGAACTGCCTACAGTATGTTTCCTGAAGCGGCTATACAGTTTGCCTGGTGGATTGGCTTTATGGGAGTCATTTCCATTCTGTTCGCCGCGTTCAATGCCCTCGCCATGCGGGATCTTAAGAAGATGATCGCCTACTCCTCGGTATCGCACATGGGTTTTGTATTGCTCGGACTGGCCTCATTGACTTCGGAAGGAGTTAGTGGAAGTTTGTACCAGATGTTCAGTCATGGTCTGATTTCTCCACTGTTATTTTTGCTTGCCGGAGTACTTTACGATCGTACCCACAATCGAATGATTGCTCATTACGGGGGGCTTACACAGAAAATGCCCTATTTTACGGTATTGGTAATCATCGGATTTTTTGCCTCGCTAGGACTACCGGGCTTTTCCGGTTTCATTGCTGAGGTGCTCACTTTATTGGGAGCGTTCAATTCAGCTACCGTCAATGAATTGTTGCCCCGTTGGATGGCGATATTTGCTGCTCTCGGCTTAATTCTGAGTGCTGGATACTATCTGTGGACGTTACAGCGCATGTTTTTTGGTAAGTACTACGTGCGAGAGAAAGGGTGGAGCGACAAACTGGTTGACCTTAACCTACGAGAGTATTTAATGTTGGTTCCGTTAGCGGTAGCTACCTTTGTGTTCGGCGTCGCCCCCAGTCTGTTCTTAGATGTAGTTGGTGAGTCGGTGCGGCACTGGACAGAGTATATGAATGAGCAGGGAGTGCAGTACTTGGAACAGATTCTTAATCGGTAAGCTGACTTCACATGGAAATCACTACCACCTTAGCAAATGACTTACGGATAATCTTACGTAGCACTACCTGGCTGTGGCCGGAAGTAGTTCTGGTAGTTGCCATTGTCGTCATTCTGCTAACCGATCTGATTTTCCGAAAAAAGTTGGGTTTACTATTCATTACTCTATTGGTTTTTGCGATAGTAGCCTACGCTTTTTTTCTGGTGCAGCAGTGGAATCTACTGACCGTAGACGAAACGCTACCTCGTTTTTTAAATACGCTACAAGTAGACCGACTTGCTATCTACCTAAAAGGATTATTCGGATTGACTTTACTCATGGTGGGATTGATGGGCTTTGGGACGCGAAGTGGATCGAAGCAAGTCGGTTTTGAGCGATTAGACCAAATTGGCGAATACTACATTATGCTGTTGGGAGTTGTACTGGGAGCTTCATTAATGGTTAGTAGCCTGCATCTGTTAACAATCTACTTGGCTATTGAGCTAGTTTCACTAAGCTCCTACATACTAGCTAACTTCAATTTTGATCGTAAGAGTGCCGAAGCAAGTTTGAAATATATATTGTACGGCAGTGCGGCTTCCGGGCTAATGCTCTACGGCCTGTCACTGCTGTACGGTCTCACCGGAACCCTGCTACTAACTGAGCCGGTTTTTTCTCAGGGATTGAGTGAGGCACCGTTGCTACTAAGCAGTTTGGCTATCGGGTTTACCCTCGTTGGCTTTCTGTTCAAAATATCGGCCGTGCCTTTTCATGTCTGGGCTCCCGATATCTACGAGGGCGTGCCCACACCCATCGCGGCTTTCTTCTCGGTAGTACCCAAAATAGCTGGAATTGGCTTGCTACTACGAGTAGCTCCGCTGTTGTTTTCAGCCGCTTCTGGGTTTCCGGGCGAGTGGCTACTCGGACTCATTGCAATGGTTACCATGATTGCCGGCAACGTAGCGGCACTACACCAAAATAATGCCCAGCGAATGTTAGCCTACTCTTCCATTGCCCACTCCGGCTTTCTTCTGGTGGGCATACTGGTGGCTAATCAGTGGGGAAGTTATAGTGTGCTCTTTTACGCTACCACCTATCTGTGTATGAATTTGGCCGCATTCTGGTTGATTAAATTGTTCGAGGCCTATACCGGAACTAAGCATATTCCCGACTACCGGGGATTGGGCTTACGCTTTCCACTTTTAGGAATTGCTACGCTAATTGTAATGGTTGCTCTGACTGGGTTGCCTCCCACTGCCGGATTTACGGCTAAACTTTTGATCTTTTCTTCACTTTGGGATTGTTATCAACAAACGCAAGAACCCCAATTACTCTATGTTTTTGTAGTAGGATTGTTCAATACGGTGATCGCCCTGTTCTATTATCTTAAAATCCCGTACTATCTATTTTTTAAGAGCTCTACTGATAGCACTGAATCAGCGGTTTTGACTTTGCCTGAACATTCTTCACAATTTCTTGGAAAGTTTGGGACGATTTTACTCATCATTCCGTTAGTGGTATTGTTTTTCAAATCAGATTGGCTGATGGCTATCATTAGTCAAATAATCAGCGTACTTTAGTAGTAGCAAGCGTCCATCTTGTTTAACAATATTTAGTCCATATCTATGAGCGAGTCTATCAAACACGAGTGCGGAATTGCGATGATCCGCCTTCGCAAGCCTCTACAGTATTATATTGACAAGTACGGAACACCGCTCTACGCGGTGAATAAGCTGTATTTGCTGATGGAAAAGCAGCATAACCGGGGGCAAGATGGTGTAGGAGTAGCCAATATCAAGATTAATACTCCAGCGGGCTCGCGCTACATCAGCCGCTATCGTTCGGTGTCGGACCGACCAATTGCGGATGTCTTCAAAAAAATTAATAAAAAGTATAAGAAAGTGCGCCAAGCCTGGGGCACCGAACGCCTGCTAGACGCCGACTGGCTGCAAGAAAATGTAGCCTTTACCGGAGAGGTATGGCTGGGTCACTTACGCTACGGTACGCACGGAAAAAACTCTATTGAGTACTGCCACCCGATGCTGAGGCAAAACAATTGGCGTAGCCGTAACTTGGTGATGGCGGGTAACTTCAACATGACCAATGTGGACGAGCTGTTCGATATCTTGGTTAGCCTGGGTCAGCATCCCAAAGAAAAAGCCGATACTATTACCGTGATGGAAAAGATTGGTCACTTCCTGGATCAGGAAAACCAAGACTTGTTCGATCAGTTCAAATTTACCCACACTAATCAGCAGATTACTGAGATTATTGAGGATAACCTGAATTTACAGCGGGTACTGCAACGCTCCTGCAAAGATTTTGACGGAGGCTATACCATGGCTGGCATCACGGGTAGTGGTTCTTCCTTCGTAGCTCGCGATCCAGCGGGAATTCGTCCGGCCTACTATTACGCTGATGATGAAGTGGTAGTGGTAGCTTCAGAGAAACCTCCGATTAAAACGGCGTTTAATGTTCCATATGACGAGATTAAAGAAATTCAGCCCGGTAATGCGCTAATTATTGACAAAGCGGGTAATTACGACGAAAAGCAATTTATCGATAAGCTGGAAAAACGCTCGTGTAGCTTTGAGCGAATCTATTTCTCCCGGGCTTCTGATCCTGATATTTACAGCGAACGTAAAGACTTGGGAAAACTGCTGATTCCTCAAATTCTGGAATCTATTGATTATGATTTACAGAACTCGGTTTTCTCCTACATCCCGAATAGCGCCGAAACAGCTTTTTTAGGTATGCTAGAAGGGTTAGAAGATCATCTGAGTAATGAACGGATTCAGGCGATTAGCGAACGATCTAAAGGTGGTGAGGTAGATGAGAAGTACCTTAACAATCTACTTTCGTTCCGGCCTAGGGTGGAAAAATTAGTGGTAAAAGACGCTAAGCTCCGCACGTTTATTACGGGTGACGACCAGCGGAATGATCTGGTGGCTCACGTGTACGATACTACCTACGAAGTGATTCGGAAAGGCATAGACAATATTGTAGTGATTGATGATTCTATTGTGCGGGGTACCACGCTTGAAAAAAGCATCCTGCGAATGCTCAATCGGCTGAATCCTAAGAAAATCGTTATTGTCTCGTCGGCACCGCAGATTCGCTTCCCCGACTGCTACGGTATCGATATGTCTAAAATGAACGAGTTTGTGGCCTTTAGAGCGGTACTTCAGTTACTGAAAAACAGTGGGCTGGATAATCTGATTGATAAGGTTTACGAAATGTGCGTAGCTGATGGGTTGAAGAAGGGCGCACCCAATTACGTCAAGAAACTATACGAGCCATTCTCCTACAAACAGATTTCCGATATGATTGCCGAGATCACTCGTCCCGATGATCTTACCTGTGATTATGACGTAGTGTATCAAACGGTAGAAAATCTGCACAAGGCTTGCCCCGACCACCGAGGCAACTGGTACTTCACCGGTGACTACCCTACCTTAGGTGGCAACTTAGTAGTTAATAAATCCTTCATCAATTTTATGGAAGGCAAAGCCGTGCGGGCTTATTAGAAGGCGATTACTTGTAATATGGATAATTAGAAGGTAGAGATACAGACGAAATATTTCAGTTCACAAAGTAGACTTCATTTGGCATAACTGATAACTCCATGTTTGCTCTTCAAGTAGGTCAGTGACCTCTTTCTCGAGCCTAGGTAGCTCTCGGGTTACAATTGCCCAAATAATCTCGTCTGAGATATTATCATAATCATGAATTATTCGGTTTCTAGTGCTGATAATCTTCTTCGCATTCTCAATAGGAAAACTAGCCTCTGCACTTAAAATTCTCTTGACCGCTTCACCGATTATCTCTAGGTTTCTTTCAACAGCTTTTTTGGTCTTCAAATCTTGCTGGTATTCAAGAAAGTTTCTTTTCTTGGGAAGAAAACTATAAATCTCTTCTATTGACCTTTTAATATCGAGTAACTAGGCTTTTACTTTAAGGTCCATAAATAGGAACTTTCGTTTTGTCTAGTTCTTGCAGGAAAAATTTATTTTTAATTCCTCTTTCCTCAATCAAGTCAATTTTTCTGTTAAGTAGTTGCTCTAAATCGTCTTTAAGAGCGAAATAAAGATCAGTGTACTTATAGGAATCAGTCTCATTAAAATCAACTACTAAATCAATATCTGAATGCTGAATGCTCACTAAAATCGGACCGAGTAACTGAACCAAAGGCATAAAGCGATTTTACTCTACTAGCCTCACACAGCCTGACAAGCGCGCTAGTCAATTGTTTGTTTAGAAATATAAATATAGGAGGAAAATATTTTTACTCTGGCTCTACCTTCTAAGTAAGCAAATTCCCGTCATCATCCCACTCGGCCATTACGTCGCGGGTTTTCTGATCAATGCATTTGGCGAGCCAATCTTCATCGTAGGCCATGCCGTGTTCTTTCAGCACGTCGTCGGGCACTCCGTCCCATACGTTGGGGCGATTACCTTTGTAACCTAATTCTTCAATCCCCATTTTAGAAGTGTAGTAGCCCGTCAGTGTTAAGTTTCGCATTCGGTTGAAGAATGCTACGCCTTGGGCTACCTCCGGGGTAGCTTTGTCGGGATAGGCTATTTCATCCAGCAATTCGGTTTGCTGCGCTAGGGTACACTCATCAAAGGTGTGGCTAAACTTCTTAATGGCCCGGTGATTGAGCCACATCAGACCACCGCGTAACGGAAGTTGATGTTCGGTAATATCTTTCGCAATGAAAGCAATAAACTCGGGTACTTCGGCATCGGTAGCTGAACCAAAGTTATCGGTAGCGGGTAAAATTAGATCACAGAGGGTAGCGATTGTGCCTACTTCGGCCTCGGTAAAGAACTCGGCTTCGTGTAGCAGTTCGTCGCGAAGCTTTTCTTCCTCGGTACGCCCGTAGGCGTCAGATTTAACGGGAGTTGCTACTTGTTCAGTCGCTTCTTCTTCGGGGGTACAACCAATCACTAATCCTCCGGCTAAAGAGCCGACTAGCATGGTTTTCATGGATTCTCTTCTGTCCATTACGTAATATTTTGTTTTTTGAATTGATCAATAATATAATCTGATGTTTTCCAAGAAAGCGCCAGAATTGTCCAAGTCGGATTTTTATCAGCCTGTGATACAAATGGCCCACCATCTACCACAAACACATTATCTACTTCATGCAACTGTTGATTCTTATTGGTTACCGACGTTTTGGCATCATTACCCATGCGAGTAGTTCCCACCTCGTGAATAATTCGGCCGGGAGCCGCCAAGCCGTAGTCCTTATCTTTACCTGGGGCATCTCCTAATGGTGTTGCTCCCATTTCATGGAAAACTTCCTCAAAAGTATCCTGCATGTGTTTGGCTTGCAGTCGTTCGTAATCAGTCCATTTGTAGTGAAACCGCAGTACCGGAATTCCCCACTCATCTACCACATTGGGATCAATTTCGCAGTAGTTATCCTTTTGAGCCACACTTTCCCCCCGACCAGAAACGCCCATAATTGAACCGTAAAACCGTTTTACATCGTCACGTAGTTTATTACCATATCCGCCGGTTTGCCCGCCAACTAACTTGTTCATTTCGGTAATGCCAAAACCAGTACCGTAAGAAGGCATTCCCATACCACCCCACACTTCAATATGGTAACCACGAGGGAAATCCAACTGCTTGTTATCAAGCCACCAGGGACTGTAAACATGAAGTCCACCTACTCCATCTTCGTTGTAGGAAACTTTTCGATTCATTAGTTCGGGAACAAATGCCGCTCGGCTACTTCCGGTAGAGTCGTGCAGATATTTACCAACAATACCAGAGCTGTTACCCAACCCGTTCGGATGCTGACTGCTTTTGGAGTTCAGTAAGATTCGGGCCGAACTACAAGCCGAAGCGGCTAGAACTACCGTCTTTCCTTTGAGTTGATATTCTTGTCGGTCTTCCTTATTCACGTAAGAAATTCCAGTAGCCCGCCCCTCATCATTAGTAATTACTTCTCGCACTATGGAGTTGACGAACAAGTCAGCCTGACCCGTTTTTTGAGCGGGAAAAACTAGAGCCGAGCTAGAAGAAAAATCTGCCTTAGCTGAGCACGAACGAGAACACTGACTACAGTAGAAGCAGATACCCCGATCCTTATTTACCCGCTTAGTCAGAATAGATAATCGAGAAGGAATTACGGTGACACCAGCTTTGCGGGCAGCCTTAACATAGTATAGTTCGTGTAAGCGGGGTTTGGGAACGGGTAAAAAGAAACCATCCGGTTCGTTATCCAGATTTTCCTTACTACCAAATACTCCAATAAGTTTATCGACTTTATCGTAGTAGGGCTTTACATCATCATAGCCAATAGGCCAATTATCACCCAACCCATCAATATCTTTTCGCTTAAAATCTTTAGGGCCAAACCTTAGCGAGATACGCCCCCAGTGATTGGTTCTTCCTCCCAACATGTGTGACCGGAACCAGTCAAACTCCGTTCCTTCAGCGCGAGTGTAGGGTTCCCCATCAATTTCCCAGCCACCGTAGGCAGCATCAAAGTCACCGAAAGCGCGAGTAGAACTGGCACCACGCCGAGGAGATTCATAGGGCCACTTGAGTTGGGTCATTTGAGCCGGGTCAGTTGGGTCAAAGAATGGGCCAGCCTCTACAATGGCTACCGACAGTCCCGATTCAGCCAACACTTTAGCGGACATACCGCCACCTGCCCCTGAGCCTACGATAATAACATCGTACTCTTTAGAAGATTCAATAATATGCATGAATAGTGCTTATAGTATAGTAGAAAATACGAATGTTTAATTTCGAACAAAAACGGGATAAACCAAATTCCCTACGGTTTTTACTTTACGGAATTATTGCTCTACCATAATTTTTATAACTTCGCGCTTCATCATTTTTACTAAAACCAAGTATATGAAAACCGCTGAGATCGTTACCGGAAAAGGCACAATGAAAGTAGAGTTCTACGAAGAAGATGCGCCAAATACCGTAGAGAATTTTACTAAACTATCGAAAGAAGGCTTTTACGACGGACTTACTTTTCACCGAGTGATCCCTAACTTTGTTATTCAGGGAGGCTGCCCCAATGGTACGGGCGCAGGTGGACCAGGCTACTCCATTGATTGTGAGTTAGATGGCGATAATCAGCACCACGAACGGGGGGTTCTATCAATGGCTCATGCTGGGAGAAATACCGGAGGTAGCCAGTTTTTTATTTGCCACAGTCGGGACAATACGGCTCACCTGGATCGCAATCACACGGTATTTGGCAAAGTTGTAGAGGGTATCGAGGTGGTAGATGACATTAAGGAGGGAGATAAGATTGAAAAGGTTACTGTGAGTGAAGGCTAAGGGTGTTCGGGTGTTCGGGTGTTCGGGTGTTCGGGTGTT
>CAKZPJ010000286.1 GCA_937138955.1 uncultured Flammeovirgaceae bacterium
GGCTGTGAGCCTATCTACTTCTTTGGCATTGTGACCGATGTCTCCCAGGCAATAAAGCTGGTGGCCGTCAGCCAGGCCATCTTCGGCCATCTGAATGGCAAACTCAACCCCAAAACAGTATCCTGAATTCTGATCTATAGTTACTTTCATAGTGTGTTTTAGTTATTAAGACGTCTGCATGGCTTTTTGCGCTAATGCTACTACCTGAGCTACTTGTTCATTGAACTTTAAGTTTGTAGTATCAATCTCCACCGCATCCTCAGCTTTCACCAATGGGTTTTCTCTCCGGGTGCTATCAAACTGGTCTCGCTCAGCCAAGTTCTCTACAATGTCTGATAACGCCGTGGAGACTCCTCGCTCCTTTAACTCTTTCTGCCTTCTGTACGCTCGCTCGTGTAAGTCGGCAGTCATAAAAACTTTTAGTTCAGCGTTCGGAAATACGTTAGTACCAATATCGCGTCCATCCATTACAACGCGTTTATTTGCACTCATGTTCCGTTGTTGACTAACCATTGCTTTCCGAACCTGGGGTATGGCGCTGACTTCACTCACTTTATCCGATATAGCCATACCTCTAATCTCCCGCTCAACATTTTCGCCGTTCACGTAGGTTTCGTAGAGAGGAGGTCCAACACCATCTTTAATAGTAAAACTAATAGTGATTTGGTCTAAGGCCGCCTTTACCGCTTCAATATCCGATACGTCTAGCTGTTGTCGTATCAAATACAGCGTTACGGCTCGGTACATTGCTCCGGAATCGATATAGGTATAATTAAGGGCGTGGGCAACCGATTTAGCAGTTGAGCTTTTCCCAAAACCCGAATGGCCGTCAATGGCAATAATGATGTCTTTCGGCATAGGCAATGTTAGCAATCTTTCACTGGGCAGGGAATTGGACCCCGTTTTGGCTGCTTGCGAGGCTTGCTACTCTGGCATGAACCCAGTAGCACCGTTCCAGCAATCACAACAATCAGTAGGTTTCGCGTCATCATTCTCACTCTCATAACACCTGTTTGTTTTCTTCGATGGTAAATTTACTTAAACAATTCGGTTCACCAATAATCATATTGAGAGCAATATCACTGAATGTACTGTTCACAATAAAAGTAAGAAGAAACAGAAAAAAACAAGAAGTAAGGATTGTATAGCATTTAGTGAGGGAATATTAAACAAAGTTGAATTCGAGCTGTTTCACAAATAAATAAACGAGAAAGAATTATATGAGTGGAGAAACGATAAACAATACAATTGAAAAGTTAAGTGTTCGGTACGGAATATTGATGGCGTGTGCATTGGGGGGCTATTTCTTTCTGATGAAAGTATCTGGTCTAGAGCATAATCTGGAACTTAGAGCACTGAATCTGGTAATTCTAGTGAGCTTCGTACTGATGGCAATTAAGGAGTACAAAAAAATAAAAGGAGGATCATTAGCTTATCTGAAGGGTTTGGGATTAGGAATACTAACTACGATGGTAGGAACACTAAGTTTTGCAATAATGGTTGTATTCTACGTAACAGTAGTATCACCCGAGTTTATGTCCTTAATACAAAACCAAGAACCATTCGGAAACTTTCTCAATCCGTTCTTGGTTGGTTGTACAATTATTATTGAAGGAATCGCCTCCGGATTCTTGGCTACTTACGGCATAATGCAGTTTTTTAAGCCTTCTCGGGTAAATGCAGTTGCTGAAGTTCACGACTAAAAATAACGTGTTTAACATTTGTGATAAAATTGTTAACATTTTTTTGAAACATTTACCACCTTATTTCGTGTTTACTAAAAGAAGACAAGATAACACCAGGAAATTATTTCCTTTTTATATAAAAATTTTGATTGAGTAGTTTTAGGTTGTTGTATTAGTAGTGAAAAAAGTGAGCCTCTTAGGTTCACTTTTTTTTTGCACTTTATTATACCTTTGATATATGATTTACCTTTCCGTAGAGTCGCTCAGCAAACACTACCTCACGACCGAGGGGCGAGAAAAATTTTTGTTTAAAGATATTTCTTTTGGCATTGAGCAGGGGCAAAAAATTGCGTTGGTGGGCATAAACGGTTCGGGTAAGTCTACCCTAATGAAAATCATTGCCGGATATGAAGTACCCGACAACGGTGAGTCCGTGCTCTCGCAAGGAGTACAGATGGCTTACGCAGAGCAGCAACCGCAATTTGGTTCAACCGATACAATCATTTCATTTATTTACGACAGCAATGATCCTACGCTGGCACTGCTAAAAGAGTACCGACGATTGTTGCTTCATAATCCGGCTGATGAACAACTGGCTGATCTTATCCAGCAGATTGATAGTCGCCACGCCTGGGATTATGAAAGTCAGATTGAACAGATTCTGGGTCAGCTCGGCATCTACGATCTCGACCTACCCGTAACCCGGCTTTCGGGGGGGCAACGAAAGCGAGTAGCTCTCGCCAAAGCCCTCATCGAGAAGCCTGATTTACTGATTCTGGATGAGCCTACCAACCACTTAGACTTGGCTACAATCGAGTGGCTGGAGAATTACCTCTCTGCTCAGAATATGGCTTTACTATTAGTGACACACGACCGATATTTTCTGGAGAGGGTTACCAACCAGATAATTGAGCTAGATCAAGGTCAGATATTTCGTTATCAGGGTAATTATGCCTATTTCCTGGAAAAAAAAGCTGAACGTATTGCTCAGCAACAAGCTACTGTTGATAAAGCCCAGAATCTACTGCGGAAGGAGTTGGACTGGATGCGTCGTCAGCCAAAGGCCCGAGGTACCAAAGCCAAATATCGCGTTGAAGCCTTTTATGATCTACAGGATCAGGCTAGCCAAGGGGTAGACCAAGCTACTACCGAGTTGAGCATGCAAGGCCGAAGGCAGGGTAAAAAAATTCTGGAGATTGAGCATTTAGGTAAGTCGTAC
>CAKZPJ010000287.1 GCA_937138955.1 uncultured Flammeovirgaceae bacterium
TATCTCTATTTCTTGTAATGATGATGACAACCCCGCTCCTCCTCTGGCTGGACAAGCCGGATATTTTATTGTGAATGAAGGTGGGTTTGGTAACGCTAATACCTCCCTTTCTTACTACGACCGACAGAAAGACTCGGTGCTGAACAACGTCTTTAGCAATACTAATAATCGCCCGATGGGAGATCAAACCCAATCGATGACCGTATTTGATGATCGAGGCTTTATTGTGGTTCAAAACTCGTCAAAAATAGAAGTGATTGACCGAGAAACCTTTGAGTCGCTGGCAACCATTGGTATCGATGAAGGCATTGTTTCTCCCCGTTATTTTTTAGGAATCAACCCCACCAAAGGCTACGTAACCGATTGGGGCGCCGATGGAGTGAGTGGAACCGTGAAGGTAGTAGATTTAAATAGCTATCAAGTAACCGCAACTATTCCAGTAGGCGCGGGGCCCAATAGTCTTATCAATTATAATAATTTGGTATATGTTGCCAACGGAGGCGGTCTTGGAAGTGATAATACAGTAGTAGTGATTGACCCCCAAACTGATGCCATTGTTCAAAGCATAACTGTTGGGGATAACCCCAGTAGTTTGGCGGTAGATGCCAATGGTAATATCTGGGTGGCCGGGGGAGGGAAGTTGGTGTATGACCCGATAGACTTTTCGGTAGTAGAAGCCAAAAGCACTCCTGGCTTTATTGCTCGTCTGGAAAATGATGAAGTAGCATTAACAATTCCAGCTGGCCAGATTAGCGTTGGACCAGCCACTGTCAATATTGATCCGACAGGGCAAATCCTGTACTTTCGCTACAAAGGTGGTATCTACGCAATGAGCACTGATAATACTTCATTACCCACCACACCGCTAATTGATCAGAGTTTCTACGGCTTAGGAGTGGATCCAGTTAGTGGAGAGATTTTGACCGGACAAGCCCCTAACTTTAGCAGCGAAGGCAGCTTCTTTCGTTACTCAACTACCGGCAATATAATTCAAAGTTATAGTGTAGGAATTGCTCCAAACGGTTTTGCATTTTAGAATGCAGTGTTTAGGCCGTCGTGGGAAGGTGTTCAGATGTTCAAGATTACACGAACACTTTGGTACTTGAACACTCTAACACATTTAAAACATTATTCCGATGGGCTTTTTTCTTCTTGATGGAAGCGATCATCTTCCCAATAACCGGTGAGTATGCTATCGGCATTTACTGAAGCAAACACCATTTTACCTTCACCTTCCCGCTTACCTTTCACGAAGGTACCTTCAAAGTAATCACCGTTAATCCAGGTATATTTTCCCTCGCCATCAGGATAGCCCTTCTTAAACTCTCCTTCGTAAGTATCTTTACCGATAGCTTTTCCATGGCCGTGTGCTTTTTCTTTGTGGCAATCGCCTTCGTAACTACCGGCAATATCATCTAACATTACCCGGCAGTCTGCCGTAAGGTTTATCACTTGTGACGTCTGACTTACGAGACTTATCAGTGTAGCTAGTGTAACACTAAAAACCAGCAATAATAATTTCATAGGCAGCAAATAAATTGAGAATGGTATTTAGCAAGGAAACAATAATACACAAAATTCAGGATACTTAAGTGAAGTTTATGTGAAGTTCCTGCAAAGGTACTGTTTATTACGGATAACGAAACTTGAAGTATAATATTGACCCAGCGATTAACAGCGTGAACCCGTTAGTAAAGATGATGGGCCAGTTGTATAAAATAATTCCGTAGATCAGCCACAATATAAGTCCAATTACCAGTAGCATAAAAGTACCCACGGATAGATCGCCTGCTGAACGAGACTGCCAAGTTTTTATCGCTTGGGGCAAAAAAGCTAGTGTGGTGCAGGTACCCGCAATGATTCCCAATATATCGAGCCAACTCATCGGTCTGACAGAAAATAATGAGCTACTTCTTGCCAATTATTAAGCCGGGTAAAGCGAGTTTCTTGGGCATTGTGAGGAGAAGAAAAAAGCAGGGGTTCTCCTGAGAAATTAACTAGGTTTTTAGCATGATCATCAATCAGATAATCAGCCAGAATGATGCTCTTATCGCCACAAAACACGTAGTGACTCCAGGGAATGAATGGAAAGTACTTTTGGAGCCAGCGATACTTAGGTCTTAGCGAGTCTGGAAATTCCATAGCCGCGGTCACAATAAAAATTTCGTAGCGATCCGCCATCTCCTTAACTACTGCTTGGCTATCGGAAATAATATCTAAGTCCTCAAAAAAATCTTCGGCGTATAAATAGCGACGTATTGCCGAGCGATTATCCGGATGCACTATTTCTTCTAGGTAATATCCTGTCAGCTTTTCGCGATCAATTGGAACCTTGTATTCTTCCTCATAAAGTCGGATAAGTTTACCTAGAGCGTCGGCCATTACCTCATCCATATCAATTGCAACACGCTTTTTCTTCATCCGGCAAAAGACCACAAAAGAAAGCAAAATTCAAAGAACGACTTGCTCAAACTAGGTTGCACTATTTTAGGACTGGTCAACCAATTAAACCCGATCAAACAATCAATCCGCAATACCTGATTTGTATTCCTGTATTTTATCTAGTACTTGTTGGCAGTAGCCAATTAATGCAACGCACATTCCCTCGTCTATTATCTCCGGGTTTTGTGCCATCTCTAGCACCATGCTGCCTAATGGCTCGATCTTAAATGTGGCAGCGGCTGATTTCACCTGTTGGAGAGCATGAGCAGATTTTTTAAAGTCAGCCTTTCCTTTTTGTTCATTCACTTCTTGAATCAGACTTTCAACTGTTTTTTCTATTTTTAAACACAAATTCAACTGTTTGGCCTGATTACCATTGGTGAGATACTCAAATACTTCAAGGTTAATCGCTAAATCTTTTTTGAGATAGTCAACCTTTGCTTCTTCTTGTTGCCAATGAACCAGTAAACGAGCAAATAACTCTTTAGGATCAAACGGCTTGGTTAAAAAATCGTCCATTCCTAGCTCTTTTACCTTGTCTTTAGTGGCTAATGTTGCCGATGCTGTCAATGCTATAATCGAGACTGGGCTCCTTTCTTCCTGCTGTTCCCAAGCCCGAATTTGCTTAGTAGCCTCGTAACCATCCATAATAGGCATTTGTAAATCCATCAGTACAATATCGTACGGTTGCTGTTGCACCATCTCGAGGGCTTCTTTGCCGTGGTTAGCCACTTCTAAAGAGGCTTCCCATTTTTTGATAAATCGGGTGGCTACATACTGATTTACTGGATTATCTTCAACTAACAATACTCGTAATCCTTCTAAACTATGACCAAAATCCTCTTTAGATTCGGTAGCTCCCGCCTCTCTAACTACTTTGCTACTTTTTTGTAAGTCAAGTACGAAGGAGAACACTGAACCAACTCCAACTTCACTGGACACCTCAATTCGGCTACCTTGAAGCTCTAACAGTTTTTTAGTAATGGCTAACCCCAGGCCTGTTCCACCAAACTTACGAGTTGTGCTCGAACTGGCTTGACTGAATTCTTCAAAGATCGCCTCTATTTGTTTTTCCGAAATGCCTATCCCAGTATCTCGTACTTTAAAACTTAATTGAACATTATTATCTATTTCTTGAATCAATTCTATCTCGATGGAAACCTCCCCCTCTTGGGTAAATTTTACTGCATTACTTACTAAATTGTTAACAATCTGCCCAATTCGAGTTACATCACCAACAACCATTAGCGGCACATCATCATCCCAGCGCAGTTTAAGTTTCACGTGCTTTTCCTCAGCCTTAGCTCTCTGAGCTGCTTTTATTCCATGCAGCATACTCTTCAAATTAAAGTCTATTAACTCTAATTCTATTTTTCCAGATTCTATTTTGCTAAAATCTAGAATATCGTTGATAAGTGAAAGAAGCAAATCAGCCGAAAACTTCAGCGTTTGTAATGATTTCAATTGGTCATCCCGCGGGTTCTCGTCTAAAAGTAAATGAGTCATGCCAACTACCGCATTCATAGGAGTCCTAATCTCATGCGACATAGTTGAAAGAAAATTGGTTTTAGCTTGAGTGGCGTTTTCGGCCTCTTCCCGTGCAGTAATAATTTGGCGCTGTGTATAAGAACGTTCCAGGGTAGTTCCGACCCATCGAGCGACTAATCGCATAAAATCCACTTCGTTTTCGGTAAAGGGAGAAATCCTTTTTTCCGACGAAAAAAAACAAATTGTTCCGTATTTTTTACCGGCTACCCAGAGAGGTGACCCAATATAAGATTCTATTTCAAAAGAATTATGGTTTGTGTTTTCCTTGTCTTCGGCAACTTCTATGCTAGAAATTGATATAGTATCATTAGTAGTAAATGTAGTACCATAATAAGTACCACTTAAGCTAAGCTCTGTTCCAACTTCAATTTTTTGATCTTCGTCATCCAAGCTAATAGCATATTCTACCAACTGACTTTCACCCTGAACTTGATTTATCATTCCATTAGGCAGGTCAAAATAAGTAGCCACCGAGATTAATAGTTCTTGAAGTTGCTCCTCTAAACTAAGCTGATGATTGGCACTGATCTGCGTCAGTATTCTTAACCCTTGCTGATAGTGCTCAAAAGCCATTTCTGACTTTTTCCGATCAGTGATATTTTCGGCAATAATGATCAGACCACCAACCTGATTTCCTGACAAATACCAGGGCTTTACCTCCCAACTCAGCCAATGCTCCGTGCCATCTTCCCGAATAATTCGCTCTCCATCATTTCGGTTAATATTACCTTTCAAACTATCCTTGTGAATATCTCGCCACTCTTCAGTGATTTCAGGAGAATCTTCGTAGAATGACCGTCCGATAGCATTCTTACCTTCTAACATTTGGTTTACCCAGTGCTCACTAGCGGCAATGTAGTGCATATCAGTATCGAAGACGGCAATAGCAGCGGGGGCTTGTTTTATAAACGAAGCCAGCTTCTGCTCAAAGCCTTTCGTTTGAGTAATATCTAGAGAGAAAACCAATCCCTGCTTCACTTTTCCTTCACTGTAGAGTGGAATGAACTGAGAATAGTACGTCTTATCGTCATAGGCTACTTCGCGTTCTAGGCATTTTCCGGATAACACTTCCTTGTAAATAGGTTCCAGAAAGGCTATTTCGTCATGAGTTGCTACTTCATAAAGTGTTTTTCCTATTACCCCTTCTAAAACCGTATCCTCTACATTCCTGAACTTTTCGTAAGTGAAATAGCGGTAGTCTCGATCAAAAATTACAATAGTAGCTCCGGGAATATTATCAACCATCCACTGAAACCACACTTTCCGCTCGGCTAAATCATCTTGAACGGATGGCTTAGTTAGTACCTTTTTAAAGAATCCCAGAATTACCTCCGGTTTTTCCTGTTGATTCCACTCAACTACACTTCCCTGGCAGATTATCGATTCAGGTAGCTGAAGAAATGCTTCAGCATGAAATTCAAAACTTTTGTTTTTAGTAGGATCTAGTTTATCTACTAGCTGATTGAGTGTAACATGGTCATCCGAGGATAAAATATCCTTCCACTGTAATGATTGCTCTTTATCAGATTCAGGATCAATTTCTAGAAATTGATATGATTTCGGACTCAACTGTAGCGTATTGGTAGATATTGTCCACCTCCAATACCCATTACCCTCATCGGCCATTTGCTGAAAGACAGAATCCTGCTCAGCAAGTTGCTGTTCCAAACTGGCGACTCGGTTCGCTAGCTGTTCTAACTCTTTATCATTCTTTTTTACTTGGGTTTTCAAAATAGTTCGTATATTCTTTTTATAGTGATAAATATATCATTTCGCATCCCCACTTCCATCGGTATTTTAGCCAGTTTCTATAGCGTGTACTTAATACTCTAATACTAAATTTTTTGGGTGGTTTTTCAATTACTAACCGTAATGCCAGATACGCTAATGAGCTATTGCGTAACAATGACAAACTAATCTTTTATCTATGACGTTCGGAATTAGAATTTCTTCCATGCTTTATATCTCTGAACCTTATGCGCTTTCACTTACTATTATCTATATCTTATTTATTTCTGACTTCGGCTTGCGCTCAGCCATCCAACCCGCCCAGTACTAACGCACTCATTCACGAAACTAGCCCCTATCTGCTTCAGCACGCCTACAATCCTGTCGATTGGTACCCTTGGGGCAATAAAGCCCTAGAAAAAGCTGATGATGAAAATAAATTACTTATTGTAAGTGTTGGCTACGCGGCCTGTCACTGGTGCCATGTAATGGAACACGAAAGCTTCGAGGATTCAACGGTAGCTGCTTTTATGAACGAGCACTTCGTTTCTATTAAAGTAGATCGGGAAGAGCGTCCGGACGTTGATCAAATTTACATGAATGCCTCACAACTGCTCACTGGACGAGGCGGCTGGCCGCTTAATGCCGTAGCTCTTCCAGACGGACGCCCATTTTTTGCAGGAACCTATTTACCAAAAGACCAGTGGATGCAGGTGCTCAGGAAGTTAGTAGAAACGTACCAAGATGATCCCGAGCGTCTACAAACCATTGCTAGTCAGGTGACTGAGGGCATTCAAACTATTGATCAATTGGAAGTAGCTGCCTCTCCTACTGCCTATTCTCAAAAAACGCTAGAGCAGCTTTTCCAGGTGTGGAAGCCTCAGTTAGATTTTGAATGGGGTGGCAATCAAGGTGCTCCTAAGTTCCCCATGCCAGTCAACTTAAATTTCTTAATGCAGTACCACTATTACTCGGGTGATACTTCCGCGAATGAAGCTGTACTGACGACTCTTGACAAAATGGCCCTTGGTGGTATTTATGACCACTTAGGTGGCGGGTTTGCTCGCTACGCGACCGATGCTAAATGGAAAGTGCCACACTTCGAGAAAATGCTGTATGATAATGCTCAACTAGTTAGCCTCTACAGCAAGGCCTATCAACTTACTGGCGACTCGCTTTACCGCGATGTTGTTTATGAAACTGTAGACTTTATTAAGCGAGAAATGACCTCCTCTGAGGGTGCTTTTTTCTCGTCGCTTGATGCTGATAGCGAAGGGGAAGAAGGGAAATTCTACGTATGGTCAGCCAATGAAGCTAAAGCCGTATTGGGTAGCACAGCAGAAAACTTTACAGCTTACTACAATATTTCGGAAAAAGGAAATTGGGAAGAAGGTAAAAATATCCTATACGCTGACCAGCGTGTAACTGATTTTGCTCAGTCAATTGGTGCTACATCTGAAATAATCAAAGGCGAGCTCCAGCAGGCAAAATCGCAATTACTGAAACTTCGTAATGAGCGAACCCATCCGGGCTTAGATGATAAAGTGCTAACAGCCTGGAACGCTCTAATGCTGAATGGCTACATAGATGCTTACCGAACCTTTGGCGACCCTCGTTTTCTTCAATCCGCTTTGACTAATGCCAATTTTCTGAAAGATCATATCATACAATCTGACTTTGCTCTCACCCGAAGCTACAAAGATGGCGTTACTAGTATTCCGGGGTTTTTAGATGACTATGCGTTTCTTATTTCAGCCTATAGTAATCTTTACCAAGCAACTTTCGATGAAAACTGGTTACACACAGCCAAATTATTGACTGACTATGTGCTTGAACATTTTCAGGATGACAAAACGCCTATGTTCTTTTACACTTCTAATGAACATGCTTCGCTTATTGCCCGGCAAAAAGAACTTAGCGATAACGTTATTCCTAGTTCTAATTCGGCAATGGCTCAAAATTTATGGACGTTGGGATTATTACTAGCCGAAGACACTTATACTACCAAAGCCCAAGCTATGTTAGGAGCTGTCTATTCTAATGTTAAGGAGTACCCTAACTTTCACGCTAAATGGGCAAGCCTACTTGGGTGCGTAATTCATGAACCGTATGAGGTAGCTATTTTGGGAGAGTCTGCGCAAACAATCCGGCAAGAAATGGATAAGCAGTACTTACCTAATGTGATATTCTTGGGAGGTGCATCCGAAGGGAGCTTAGCGCTGCTTGAGAACAAATTAGTTGATGGGCAAACGACTATATATGTATGTCAGGATAAAGTCTGTAAACTTCCGGTTACCCAGACCGATGCAGCACTTGCACAGATTCGTTAGCTTCACAGGCTCCTTTTTACTAGAAATTTGTGATAATAATATCTGTAATAACTACTTATTCATATTCTATTAAAGTACTATATCATCTTATATAGTACTCATTTTATTTTCCGTAGTTTTACTAATACTTATTCCGAAGCTACTCACTAATCATAAGCATTTTAAGCTATATAGGATGTTTTTTAAAATAATACTAAAAATATAGGCTTATATGCTATTATTTTTATATATTTTTTAATCACAATTTGAGTCTTTTTCGGTTATAATTGTTATATTTGTCTTACTGCGCTACCCTATTCCTAAACTACAGACCTACTTACAAAAAGCTTTTACCAAATTCTCTATTTGAGGTTGGTGTATTTTTTCCACAAATTGACCACTTTATGTATAAAATTGTCAACAGTTTAGCGAGTGCAGAGTACAACAAAAACCTTGAGGCCGTTATTATTAACTTTAACGGTTATGGCGAACTCACGCTTTATCATGAGACCATGGATATCGCCATGAACATTGCTGCTGTGTACGATACCAACAAATGGCTCTTCGTCAAAGACTTTTTCCAGGATGTCAACCCCTATGAGTTTTTCTTTTTCATCAAAAAATGGTCTAATACTTGCAAAAGTTTGACTAGTTCTATTATCTCCGACAAAGTTTGTCAGGTAGCGGTACTTACCACGCCTACTTCGGAACGGAAGTTAATGGCTAATAGCGAGTGGCTT
>CAKZPJ010000288.1 GCA_937138955.1 uncultured Flammeovirgaceae bacterium
CAGCCAGCTTACGCGAAAGTACGGTAGTAGCATCCAGGTGAGCGAAGGTAGTCGCCGGGGCGGGGTCAGTCAAGTCATCCGCTGGTACGTATACTGCCTGTACCGAAGTAATAGAACCGTTTCGGGCAGAGGTAATTCGCTCTTGCATCGCTCCCATTTCGGTAGCCAACGTGGGCTGATACCCTACTGCCGAGGGCATCCGACCTAATAGGGCCGATACTTCCGAACCGGCTTGCGTGAAACGAAAAATGTTATCAATAAAGAATAGAATATCACGACCCTGCCCTTGTCCGTCGCCATCGCGGAAGTATTCCGCTACGCTTAGTCCCGATAGCGCTACGCGGGCACGGGCTCCGGGAGGTTCGTTCATCTGCCCGAAGATCAACGTAGCTTGTGATTCTTTCAGCGAAGTCATATCCACTTTACTCAAGTCCCAGCCGCCTTCTTCCATGGAGTGCTGAAATTCTTCGCCGTATTTAATAATATCGGCTTCAATAAATTCTCTCAATAAATCGTTTCCTTCTCGGGTACGCTCTCCTACTCCAGCAAATACCGAGAATCCTGAGTATGCTTTCGCAATATTATTGATCAGCTCCTGAATTAGTACGGTCTTTCCTACTCCGGCACCCCCGAACAATCCTACCTTACCCCCTTTTGAGTAGGGTTCTAGCAGGTCAATTACTTTAATTCCGGTGAACAGAATTTCTTCAGACGTAGAAAGGTCTTCAAACTTAGGAGGTGGATTATGAATAGGTCGCCCTTTTCCGCCGTCCGGCTGAGGTAAACCATCAATGGCATCTCCTACCACATTGAATAAGCGCCCTCGGATTTCGTCACTAGTCGGCATTTTAATCGGCTGACCGGTATCAACTACTTCCGTACCGCGCACTAAGCCTTCGGTAGCCTCCATCGCGATCGTTCGAACTCGATCTTCACCCAGGTGCTGCTGTACCTCGAGCACCAATTTGGTTCCGTCGGGCCGATCAATGGTTAGGGCATCTAAAATATTAGGTAGTTTAGCCTCTTTGGCATCGAAGCTAACATCGACCACCGGGCCAATTACCTGTACAATTCTTCCAGTATTTGCCATGTATACTTATGATTAGAATATGCGTTGAATTAAGCGGTGGCAAAAATAGGGCATATGCAGCGGTATTGCAATGAAGGAAGATAGAAAATTGACTTTCAAATCTAGGTGAATGGATTCGGACACTGCATACACTAGATTGCTCTTAGCATAAAAATTTTGTGAGACGCTACAGCAGATAACGTAAATAGTGAGAAACTTCTACCCGGTAAATCGCTGTTACAATCATTACAATGGATCGATAGGCTGAAATTACGTCGTTTATCATTTTCAGTAGCCTCTAATAAAAATAGTATAGATATGGTATTAAAGAATTACGTGGTTAGTTATTTACTACTAATAGTTCTAGGATTAACTACGCTAGCCTGCCAGAAAAAGGTAGACGAAAACTTTATTGCTGATGACCCAGAGTTTATCCATCAGTCGATGCAAAAGCTGACGGATGTAATTGTCTATGATATATTTTCACCTCCGGTGGCTAGCCGAATCTACGTGTACCCTAGCATTGCTGCCTACGAAGCTCTTTTACTCGACTACCCCGAGTACCGCTCGTTTGCTGGGCAACTCAACGGACTGGAACCCATTCCTGCTCCCGATACTACGCAAGCAATATCGTTACCACTCGCCAGTGTGCACGCTTTTCTTACGGCCGGTAAGCATTTTATTTTTTCCGAAGATCGCATTGATGAATACCAGCAGGAGCTTTATCAACAATATGAAGCTGCCTTTCCCGAAGATATGTTCAACAACTCGCTTTCTTACGGTGAGCAGGTAGCCCAGCACATTTTAGATTGGGCGGAGCAAGACAACTATAAGCAGTCGCGTTCTTTCCCTAAATTCACCGTGAATGATGCTCCGGGTCGTTGGCAACCCACCCCGCCCGACTATATGGATGGTATTGAACCTCACTGGAGCAGTATCCGCTCATTAGTGATTGATTCGGCTAACCAGTTTGTTCCTGCCCCTCCTTCACCCTTTTCAATGGAAGAAGGTAGCCAGTTTCTTGAAGAAGTGATGGAAGTGTACGAGACGGTTAATAATTTAGATGAAGAACAGGCCGAGATCGCTAGCTTCTGGGACTGTAACCCCTACGTATCGCACCATCAGGGGCACGTGATGTTTGCTACGAAGAAGATTACCCCCGGCGGTCATTGGGTTGGTATTGCTAAGATAGCCGCTCAGCAGTCAGGTGCCGACTTGATGCGATCTTTAGAGACCTACGCTTTCACTTCTATTGCCCTGTTTGACGGATTTATAAGTTGCTGGGACGAAAAGTACCGCAGTAGTCTAATTCGCCCCGAAACAGTGATTAACCAGCACTTTGATGAGGACTGGATGCCACTATTGCAAACTCCCCCTTTTCCCGAATACACTAGCGGACACAGCGTTATTTCAGCTGCAGCTGCCGTAGCCCTTACTGAGCTATACGGCGAACCCTTTTCCTACGTAGATTCAACGGAAGTAGCCTACGGTCTGCCACCCCGAGATTTCAACTCCTTTAAAGAAGCTTCAGAAGAAGCCGCAATCAGTCGATTGTACGGCGGTATTCACTACATGCCCGCCATTGACAATGGAGTAGAGCAAGGCCGTAAAGTAGGCAACTTCGTAGTAAGCAATGTTGCTACCCGAAAGGAAGACCAGTTGGCAGGTAAATAATTGACTTGTCTAGTAGTGTAGTACTGAACCCAAATATGGTTACACTACTTTGGCTTTGTCAATTAGTTCTGTTTTATGCAACCGATTTAAGTCAACTAGACTAAATTTTTGTTTAATGCCTTTAGTCCTTTCTTACACATAGTAATATCCCCGCCTATTCAGCTCAGAAGGGCTATTTGATCCAAAAAACCAGGAAAACGTCGCATTCAGTACACACTTACACATGGTTAGCCAATGTTGTATATGAAATTTTTTGTTACTTAATTGCGAAAATTTTAAACTAACCGCCGTCTTTATGGTTGGTTTTTTACTATTCATTAATACTGCTAATTGCTTATGAGAATTTTTACACAATTTGCTTACGTCATAACTATGACGCTGGCAGTGCTATGGAGCGGAACGGCCTTGGCACAGGAAAGAACAGTTTCAGGAACAGTAACATCCGACGCTGAGGGCACGCTCCCTGGCGTAAACGTACTACTTAAAGGTACCAGCACTGGTACAGTAACTGACCTAGATGGGAACTACCGTTTATCAGTTCCCGAAGGAAGTGATATTTTGGTCTTTTCTTCTATTGGCTACGCTAATCAGGAAGTTGAGATTGGTAACCAAACTACTATTGATGTAGTAATGGCTGAGGATATTCAGGCATTACAGGAGATTGTTGTAGTAGGTTACGGTACACAGGAGAAGAAAGAAATCACTTCGGCGGTAGCTAGTATTAGTTCCGAAGATTTTAACAAGGGAAATATTAACGATGCTAACCAACTACTGCAAGGTAAAGTAGCTGGTTTAATTGTTTCTCGTCCGGGAGCAAATCCTAACCAAGGCTTTAACGTTCGCTTGCGTGGGCTGTCTACATTGGGGGCTAATGCTGATCCACTCGTCATTATTGACGGAGTACTAGGGGCTGACTTAAATAGTATTGACCCTAACGATATTGAGACCATTGATATTCTAAAGGATGCATCAGCCGCCGCCATCTACGGTTCCCGTGGCTCCAGTGGGGTGATCTTAGTAACTACCAAAACTGGTAGTGCTGGACGCCTAGTAGTAGACTATAGTGGATACGCTACTTTAGAAAATACTGCTCGTACCGTACAGGTAATGGATGCTCAAGAATTTAGAGAGTTGGGTGTCGGAACGGATTTAGGAGCGGATACCGATTGGTTCGATGAGCTTACTCAGAATGCCTTTTCTCAAGTGCATAACGTTGGCCTTTCAGGAGGTACCGAAAAAACTACCTACCGAGCATCATTAAATTACCGAAACATTGAAGGGGTAGCCCGAGCTACGGGTTTTGAGCAGCTTAATGCTCGCTTAAACCTAACTCAGCGCGCACTGAATGACCGCTTACGGTTAACATTAAACTTATCATCTACCACAAGAGATGCAGTAGGTATCTACGGTGAAGATAGTCCATTGGACGTAGCTTTTCGTTACGCTACTATCTCCAATCCTACCCAGCCCATTCGGAGTAATGACCCTACTTATGTTCCTTTCGGAGGATATTATCAACAATTCTTGTTTGACTACTTTAACCCGGTAGCTATTATTGAGCAAACGGAGTTAGAGTCGCAGAATAATATTGTTAACTACAACCTACAGGCTGAATACGAGCCGATTGATGGGCTACGGTTCTTGGCTCGTTACAGTCAACAGCGCGACAATCAAACGGGGAGTCAGTATTTCTCTAAATTTGCCTATTTTCAAGGTAGAGGCCGAAATGGTCTAGGGGGTAGAATTCAAGAATTGGATCAAAATAGCTTGTTCGAACTAACGAGTACTTACGAGCGTGATTTTGGTGACCTTAGCTTTACCGGATTAGTAGGATACTCTTACCAAGAATTTATTGAGGAAGGTTTCGGAGCAGAAGGAGGTAACTTCCTAACTGATGAGTTCAGTTTTAACAACTTAGGTGCTGCTCAGGATTTTCAAAATGGTCTTGGAAGCGTTTTCAGTGGCAGAGATGTATACGAAATCGACGGATTGTTTGCTAGAGTAAACTTGACCTACGATGGAACGTACTTTTTCTCGGCTAGTGTGCGAAGAGAAGGGTCAACTCGCTTTGGAGAGGGTAATAAGATTGGTTACTTCCCAGCAGTTAGTGCCGGGGTAGCGTTAAGTAATCTTATTAATGTACCCGCTATTAATAACTTGAAGCTACGAGCCGGCTACGGAATTACAGGTAATATTCCTGGTTCATCGGGCCTTTCTCAACTACGGTTGGGGCCTGACGGATTCTTTTTCTTCAATGGTGGATTTATCCCCAGTTATGGACCCGCTAGTAATCCTAACCCGAACCTACGATGGGAGAGAAAAGCAGAGATTAACGTAGGGGCTGACTTCAGTATGTTCGGCGATCGCTTTACCGGTAGCGTAGATGTTTATCAGCAGGTAACTACTGATCTAATTTACCCAGTAAACGTTCCAGTACCGCCTAACTTCGTAGGCACTACTGAACTTAATATCGGTCAACTAAATAGTAGCGGGATTGAATTAGTGGCCAACTATAACGTTATCAATAACGACAATTTTTCGTGGACAACCGGAGTTAATGGAACCTACTTCTTAGAAAACCGATTGGTATCCTTGTCTGATGAGGAAGCTGGATTAGACTTTGGTGGACGACGGTTAGTTTCTAATTTAGGAGCACCAGGACAGAATAACACCCGAATTATTGAGATTCAGGAAGGGGAAGAAATTGGCCGTATCTGGGGTAAAGTATACGAAGGAGTATCGGAAGATGGTAAGTGGCAATTTCAAGACCTTAACGGTGACGGAGATATAAACGATCTTGATGAAACTGTTATTGGTCAGGGATTACCTGATTTTCAATTAGGTTTCAATAACACCTTCACCTACGGTAACTGGGATTTGAACTTCTTCTTACGAGGGGCTTTAGGTCACGACTTAGTAAACACCTTCCGGGCTTTCTACGAAGTACCCGGGGTAGCTACTTCTTATAACGTAGTTAATACTGAATTCTTCGATCCGAACTTAGATGACTCTCCGCTATTCAGTAGCATTCACGTGGAGGACGCAGACTTCCTTAGATTAGATAACGCAACGATAGGGTATAACTTTCCGCTTTCAGACGATAACCTTTTAACTAGGTTTCGCATGTATATATCAGCGCAAAACCTATTTACCATTACTAATTATACTGGAGTAGACCCCGAAGTTCGCCTGGTAGACTCTGCTAGTGGCGATGATCCTCTGGCTCCGGGAATTGATCGCCGGAATACTTGGTTTACCACCCGAGGCTTTACTTTCGGAGTTAATTTATCATTTTAATAGGTGTATTTAATTTTATATATCATGAAAAAAATAGCATATACAGTAAAAGTGCTCTTTGCCGGCCTACTGCTAATGACATTTAGTCAAGCGTGTACCGACCTTGAGGAAGAGCTTTTCAGTGAAGTAACTCCCGAAGAGTTCTTCCAAACCGATGCAGAGTTCGCTTCAGCACTAGGAAGTGCTTATTCTCAACTAAACAGTATTGGAGGAAATGGTAATATTTTCTCTCTTCAGGAAGTTCCTTCTGATGAAATAGTAGTACCTACCCGAGGTCAAGACTGGGACGATGGAGGACAATGGCGCGATCTGCATACGCACGCGTATAATTTTGAAAACGATATTATTAACAATGGTTGGGCCTTCTGCTTTGGGGGAATTAGCACTTGTAACCGTCTAATCTTCCAATTTAATGAGTTAGGAGTAGAAGGAGCGGATGAATTTACCGCTGAGCTAAGAGCGCTACGCGGTCTGTACTACTATTGGTTGTTGGATCTGTACGGTAATGTGCCGATTGTAACTGATTTTGACGTACCGGCTGACTTTTCACCAGCTAATAACTCACGGCAGGAAGTATTTAACTTTATTGAAACTGAACTTACCGAAGCTCTTCCGTTACTTACTACTGATGTGGGGGGGGCAGCTTACGGGCGGGTTAATTCCTACACTGCTCAGATGATTTTAGCCAAAATGTATCTAAACGCTGAGGTGTATACGGGTACTGCACAGCTGGATAAAGCACTTGTAGCAGTAGATGAAATTATCAACTCTGGTGAGTACTCGCTGGCTCCCGACTACTTTGACAACTTTGTGGTGAATAACGAAAATTCTCCTGAATTTATCTTTGCTATTCCTTACGACGAAGTGTTTTTACAAGGATTCAATATCCCGATGATGACACTTCACTACGTTAGTGAAAACACGTATAATTTAACAGAACAACCTTGGAATGGCTTTGCTTCTATGCAGGAGTTCTACGATTCTTATGAGGATGCTGATGTGAGAAAGCAAAACTTCATCGTAGGACCACAGTTCGACCTATCGGGTGCGCGATTGGTTGACCCAGGTGCTGAAGAGGATGATCCTGATGGACCTGAATTAACATTTACTCCCGAGATTAATGAACTCGGACCACAAGCATTCCGCCAGGCTGGAGCTCGTGTTGGTAAGTGGGAATTTGAAGTTGGTTCTACCCCACATTTAAATAATGACTTAGGCGTATTCCGATTCTCAGATGTGGTTTTGATGAAGGCAGAGATATTATTCCGTCAAGGACAAACTGGCGGTGAAGCTTTAGGACTGGTAAATCAACTAAGAGAGCGCGCTGGAGTTGCCCCGTTTACTGTGCTGACTGAAGATGATTTACTAGCTGAGCGCGGTCGCGAAATGTTCGCTGAGCAAACTCGCCGAACCGACCTTATCCGTTTCGGACGCTATAACGAAGCTTGGCAGTTTAAGCCCGTTTCGGATCCTAGTGTAAACGTCTTCCCGATACCTCGTCCACAGTTAGACGCAAATCCTAATTTAGTGCAGAACCCTGGATATCAGGGACAGAGCAACGGAGGATAGCCTAGCTCTAGATTACATTATTATAGAAAAGCAAGTAGTTCAGGCTACTTGCTTTTTTTATACCTAAATGAGAAACTCCCTTTAAGAACCTGGCGTTTTAACTCGTGTATTTAGAAGGAAATAGCTGGTTAATAATAAGTTGCTTTCAACGGATGATACATCAGTACTCAGGGCTATTCGTACTTTTGCTGGTAAGCGCAGCTTGTTCAGAATCTGATCTCGCCTCTAATTCATCATCTTTATTGTTTGAAGAACTACTGCCTGAACATACCGGTATCTACTTTGCCAATGACCTCAGCTACGACGAAGAATTTAATGTATACACCTACCGCAATTTCTACAATGGGGCTGGGGTAGGCATCGGCGACATTAATAATGATAACCTCCCTGATTTATTCTTCTGCGGTAATCAGCAGGATAATAAGCTCTACCTGAACCAGGGGAGTTTTCAGTTTAAAGATATTACCGAACAAGCGGGTGTGACTTCTACCGAAGTTTGGTCTACTGGAGTAAGCTTCGCAGATGTTAACGGCGACGGTTGGCTGGATATTTACGTATGTAAATCGGGAAGTGTAGAAGGTGAGAACCGCCATAATGAACTGTTTATTAACGATGGTCCGCAAGAGGACGGATTGGTAACATTTACCGAACAAGCAAAAGCGTACGGAATCGCTGATGTGGGACTTTCCATACATGCGGCTTTTTTTGATTACGATCACGACGGCGATTTGGACTGCTACTTACTGAACAACTCAATCCGCTCAGTTGGTGGTTATGACCTTCGGCCTGGTCAACGGGAAATCCGCGACTCGTTGGGGGGTAACAAGCTCTACCGAAATGAAGGAGAACGCTTCACCGATGTAAGCGAAGAAGCCGGTATTTACGGCAGCACGATCGGCTTCGGATTAGGAGTAACCGTGGGGGATATTAACGGTGATGGCTGGTCAGACCTATTTGTATCTAACGATTTCTTTGAGCGAGACTACCTGTATATTAATCAGCAAGACGGCACCTTTGCTGAAGTGCTGGAAGAACAAATGCAAGAGATCAGCCTGGGGTCAATGGGAGCCGATATGGCCGACCTTAATCACGATGGCTACCCAGAAATATACGTGACTGAGATGCTTCCCGAACAGGAGCACCGAATCAAAACTACCGCT
>CAKZPJ010000289.1 GCA_937138955.1 uncultured Flammeovirgaceae bacterium
CCTACCGAAGATTTGAAAGCATTGGGGGCAGTAGACATT
The DNA here is from genome assembly GCA_937138955.1 of uncultured Flammeovirgaceae bacterium. Lineage (GTDB taxonomy): Bacteria > Bacteroidota > Bacteroidia > Cytophagales > Cyclobacteriaceae > Tunicatimonas. The sequence goes on from CAKZPJ010000289.1 coordinate 40, forward strand.
ATGCGGGGCGAGTTCTGGAATAAAGAGTCGGAATACTTTGATGAGCACGGCAATGATTTGCTACAGGTAGTAAGAAATATTGCTAGTGCTGCCCATATCTACGGACATAAAGTGGTAGAAATGGAATCCTTTACCAGCCACCGCAAGCACTGGCAGGAAACTCCCTTGGAACTGAAGAAGTTAGCGGATCGGGCGTTCTGCGAGGGAATGAACCGAGTGGTGTACCACACTATGCCTCATAGTCCGAAGGAGGCCGGAACTCCCGGCTGGAGCTACCAGGCAGGTACGCATATATCTCCCAAGATGACCTGGTGGGATTATTCCGAACCTTTTCACTCCTACTTGGCTCGCACCAGTGCGCTGCTGCAACGAGGTCAGTTTGTGGCCGATGTAGCTTACTACTACGGCGAGCAAATTCCCAACTTTGCTTCCGGTTCCAAGTATATCCGTAAAACTTTAGGTTTAGGCTACGATTACGATGATCTGAACAAAGAAATTCTGCTGCAAAGCTCGGCTACCTCCGATGGACGCTTACAACTGCCCTCCGGCATGACTTACCAATTGCTGGTATTGCCGGATGATTCGGTAATGAGCATCGAGGTTTTGCGAAAAATTAAAGAACTGACGGAAAACGGAGTGAGTATTTTAGGACCTAAACCGAATACCGTACCAGGACTTCACAATTATCAGGAACGAGAAGAACAACTCCACCAACTCTCTACGCAGCTTTGGGGAAAGAAGGTTAAGAGGCAGCAGCAAAAAATTCACGGAGCCGGTACGCTGTACACCGATTACGCCGAACGAGATATATTGTTGGAAAAAGGGTTAGAGCCTGATTTTCGCTACCAATCCGGTACGGAGGCTAAGTTAGATTACATTCACCGTCAAACGGATCAGGAAGATATTTACTTCATTCGGAATACTGATTCGCTAAACGTATCGGTCATGGCTGATTTTCGAGTAGCGAATCAGACATCCTTTTTTTTTAATCCGGCGGATGGCAGCATGACTCGGGTAGCGATGTATACCACCCAAGACGGGCGAACCCAAGTGCCACTCAGTTTGCAACCTTGGGAAAGCATTTTTGTAGTGTTTAAGAGTGAAGCGGAAGCAGAAAACCATGTAGTAGCCGTAGAGAAAGACGGTCAGTCTATTTACCCTTCCGGTAACTTTGCTAATGTCCAAATTGGGCTGGATGAAAATCAAAACATAACTTTTTCGGCCAATGAGCCTAGACAGTATACGCTGGTATTACAGAACGGTAACCGAAAGCAGTTTGACTATAACCCTCAGACAGTTGTGCAAGAAATTGACAAAAGCTGGGATGTGTATTTCCCCCACGGTTGGGGCTTTAAGCCGATTCAAAAGTTTGACAGTCTCGTTGATTGGACGGTGCATTCCGACCCCGAACTAAGCATCTTTAGTGGTACCGCTACCTACCACACTTCGTTCACGGTAGATGGCAAACTGTTAACCGAAGATACTGACGTAAGCTTAGACCTAGGTCGGGTAGGGGAGGTGGCTCGGGTATATCTGAACGGACAGGAAATAGGAACCAGCGTTTTTCCACCTCATAGACTTTCATTGAAGAATCTGCTGCGCGAGGGTGAAAATTTTCTAAGTATAGATGTCACCAACACCTGGCTCAACCAACTGATTGGAGAAGCGGATAAACCCTTGAATAAGCAACGAACCCAGAGCAATGTCGGCAATTCTGATGGTGGTCGCCACTGGAGTAACTATATCCCTCAACCGGCCGGTCTACTAGGACCAGTCACCATTCAGGCTCGGCAGAGCCACGTAATACCAAAATAGCTTATGAAGTTAATCTGCTATATTTCTCTATCAGTGCTTTTATTTTCACCAGCACTGAGTGCTCAAGAAAAGCCCAATATCATCTTTATCCTGGCCGATGATCTAGGGTATAAAGATTTAGGTTGCTACGGTAATCCGTTTAATGAGACACCAGTGCTCGATAACCTGGCTCAAGAAGGAATGCTGTTTACCGAGGCCTACGCTCATCCTGCATGTAGTCCATCAAGAGCCGCCCTCATGACGGGAAAGCACCCTGCCCGGTTACAGATCACCACGGCCTTAGGTTTAAATAGAACTGATGCCAACTCACCGGTTATTCCGCCTCAGGTAGCTGAGTACCTCCCTGCTTCGGAAGTAACACTAGCGGAGGTCCTAAAGAGGAATGGATATACCACGGGTATGGTGGGTAAGTGGCATCTGGGAAATGATGAGAATACTGGCCCTTCTTCTCAAGGTTTTGATTACGATAGAATGATAGGTAAAAATGGTTTGGATTATTATAATTACAGTATTTTAAGTCAGGGAGAAACCGTTTTTGAAGACAAAGGTACCGAGTATCTAACCGATAAGCTTACTGAATACGCAGTAGAGTTTATTCAGTCCGAACAAAGCGAGAAGCCTTTCTTTCTGTATCTGGCTTATTCGGCTCCTCACTTATTCATCGTGCCTAAAGCGGATAAAGTTAGTAAGTACATGCAGAAAGTGAATGAGTTCGATAAGGAATATAACCCGTACTACGCCACAATGGTAGAAAGTATGGACGAAGGAATTGGTCGCGTTCTGCACGAACTTGATGAGAAGGGCGAGTTAGAAAATACGTTGATAGTTTTTAAGTCAGACAATGGCGGGGTTGGTATAGATCAGTTAGCGTATCGCCCTACTACGGTGGCCCCGTTGCGTAAGTGGAAAGGCCACGTATACGAAGGAGGAATACGAGTGCCGCTAATTGTATATTGGAAAGACAAGATCAAACCGGGTACTAAGAACGATAACTATCTGGTTATCCAAGATTTTCTACCAACATTCATGGAGCTAGTCGGCGATAACGACATTCCGTCCAACTTGGATGGAAAGAGTTTTTTATCCACCCTGTTTCAGCCTAATGAGTACTTAGAAAGAGGTTCTGTCTATTTTCACTTTCCGCATTTTAGCGGACAAGGTGCCCGACCAGCCGGAGCGGTTCGTAGTGGAAAATGGAAATTAGTACAAAATTATGAAACCGGGAGTACTGAGCTATTTAACTTAGAAGAGGACATCTCTGAGAGTAATGATCTTAAGTTTTCGCATCCTAAAAAAGCTCAAGAATTATTTCAATCCATGCAGAATTGGCAGCGTGAAGTAGGCGCAAAAATGCCAGTTAGAAAGAATAGTTACGAGTATTAATGCCCTTCTCTATGTTTAAAATAGCAGCATCTGCTGAAATTGAAATAGATCCTAAAAGGTTTGGGAAACAATTATTAATATGAAATAATACTCAAGTTGGAACAGTCAACTACAGTGTTATCTTCGATTTAAGCGATGGACGATCCCGATTAGATAACTTTGAAATTGACCTTAGAGAAGCTGTGTCAACACTAAGAAGCTGTTTGAGTTGTTACTTCGTGCTACAAACACGCCTTTTGGGCTA
>CAKZPJ010000290.1 GCA_937138955.1 uncultured Flammeovirgaceae bacterium
AGTAACCAATCTACTAACTGAATCGGGGGTGTGGGTTACTTATTCGGCGAAAGGTCAACTGAAGCGCGACTTGAAGTCACTGGGTTTGCAAGTAGAAACGTTGCCTGGCCCTCCTGGTAAAGCTGAGATGGTACGGGCAGTAAAAGTGTAGTTCTTCTATAAATAGCCCATTTCAAACTGGATAAGTCTATTCTATAAACTGATACGCCCAGTACATCAGTAAAAACTGAAGAGGAATCCGCAGCCAAAGTGCCCAGCGAGGAATCTTTCTAAACTTTTCAGACTGTAGCATATAAATGTGGGCTGGAAGAAATGTTAATAGCATCAAAATAATTCCCCAGGCGGATAGTTCCCGTGTTTCCTCAAAGAGTAAGCCCACCCCAAAAGCTACTTCAAAGAATCCACTAATTAGCACTAATGCTCTGGGGCTAGGTAAATAGGGGGGAATAATACCTTCGTACATCCGAGGTTTAACGAAGTGAAACAGCCCCGCTACTATGTACAAGCTCGCCATCGTATACAAGCTGATTGCGTCATCCATTCTGACAAGATACGTATTGCAATGAAATAAGAAATGTGAGACACAAAAACTTGTCCCGGACATTGCTCCGGTATAAGAAAAGAAGGATAATCGTAAATAACTGCGGACTATAGACTTCCAACTATTAACAATCGGACAATTCCTGAAATCTATTATCTTCGTTAAAAATCAAACAGCAACCTATATTCCGCATGAACCGACGACATTTTATCAAATCTAGTGCTGGAGCCACCGCGGGCGCAAGTTTAATTTATTCGCCCTACTCCATTGCCCATCCTCAGCAAAATAAAAAATACACCACTGCGCTGATTGGCAGTGGATGGTGGGGTATGAATATCTTGCGGGAAGCCATTGCAGCCGACCGATCTAAAGTAGTGGCCCTCTGCGATGTAGACCAACGCCAGCTCAATAAAGCAATGGAAGAAACTGGCAAGCTTACTAGCGATAGTCCTAAGCGTTATACTGATTATCGGGAGTTATTAGCGACCGAGAAACCAGAAGTTGTGATTGTTGCGACTCCTGACCATTGGCATCCGTTACAGACTATTGCGGCTGTAGAGGCCGGAGCGCATGTATACGTAGAAAAGCCTATTGGACACACGATTAACGAAGGTAAAGCGATGGTTCAGGCAGCTCGAGCTAATAATCGTATGGTGCAAGTAGGCACCCATCGTCGGGTTTCCCCCCACAATATTTCGGGGATGGAGTTCTTAAAATCGGGGCGAGCCGGAAAAATTGGGATGGTTCGGGCCTTTGTTCACTACGGGGGTGGACCCGGTGAACCTACGCCCGACTCTAAACCGCCGGCTGGTCTGGATTGGGATATGTGGTGCGGACCCGCTGCGCTAGTACCCTACAATGATCGAATTCATCCTAAAGGGTTTCGTCAGTTCTTAGAATTTGCCAATGGGCAGATCGGCGATTGGGGCATCCACTGGCTCGATCAGATTTTGTGGTGGACGGAAGAGAAAGCTCCCAAATCAGTGCATTCGGTAGCAGCCCGCCACATTAAAGAAGACAATACTACGGCTCCCGATACCCAAGTAGTGAACTATGAATTTGAGGACTTTACGGCGGTATGGGAACATCGACAATACGCCGCTAATCAGGCCGAAAAGCATAATATTGGGTGCTATTTCTACGGAACCGAGGGCACATTTCATATGGGTTGGTTAGATGGCTGGACATTCTATCCTAGTAAGAAAGGTGGCGAGATAATCCACGTAGAGCCTCAACTAAACGATCCGGATAAACAGAATATCAAAGAGCTTTGGGCTGACTTTTTATCGTCTATTGAAGGCGGTGAGCTGCCGGTTTGTGATATTGAAATTGGGCATCGTTCTACTAATATGAGTTTGCTGGGGATGCTGTCTCATCAATTAGGGCGAAGCGTTGCTTGGGATGATAGTAAAGGGGTAATTCTGAACGATTCGGAAGCCAATGCTTTGCTACAACGTAAGTATCGCGACCCGTGGGAGTATCCTAAAATTACGTAGTGCCTTACTACTTTACTTTTGGTCAACTGTTTAATCGTGATCCACTTCTACCTCTTTGGTAATCACTCGTACCGAATGCTTTTTAGGAGTAATTCGTTCGCCCAGCTTAGCAGCGTATACCCGAGTAAACATGGCTCCTACTAGTAGCAGTAAAGAGGAGTAAAACACCCAAATTAAAATACCGGCCAATGAACCAGCGGCACCGTAGGTAGAGGCTACTTTAGTATTGGCTAACATTAAGCCAATCAGAAACTTTCCAATAGTGAATAATACTCCGGTAAAAAGTGCACCTACACTAACATCTTTCCAACGAACTTTGGCGTCGGGTAAAAATTTAAATATTAACGCAAAAATTAAGGAGACAACTGCTAATGAAATCAGGCTACTCGATAGTTGAATGACGTATACCGTAAACTCGTTTAAAAAAATAGAATTAAGAAAGTCGCGGAAAATAGACATAACGGCATCAATGGTCAGCGATACCAGTAGAAGAAAACCGAGAATAATAATTAGTGAAAAAGATAGTAACCGGTCGCGTAAAAACTTAATAATTCCTTTTTTCGGTTTGGGTTTCACTTCCCATATAGTGTCTAATGCTTTCTGTACGAAACCGAAAATAACTGTGGCACTTACTATTAGGAAAACAATGCTGAGGACATTAATAAAAAGGCTCGATGTATTCCAGCCTCGATTCTGAATAATTTTAATAACTTCTTCGGTACTGGCTGCCCCAATTAAACCGGAAACTTGATTGGCTAACTGGTTTCTTACTACTTCGGCATCTAAAATGGTCCCTAGCGTTTGAACGATAATAATAAGCACCGAGGGAAGAGAAAAGACCGTAAAAAAAGCGATAGCCGCTGCGTACACTACCGGATCTTGCTCCTGTAGTTTTTTAACAGTCTCCCAGATTAGCATCCAGGTATCTTTAAAAAATTGCTTCATTAAGTTAAGGGTAGTAGTCTAATATAACATAATCCGGGCGAAATGTTTTAAAATGATTGGTGTGGTAAGGAGCTAGTTGTATTTTCCAAGATCATATAGTTCGGCCCTTCTCTCGTCCAAAAGTCACTTAGTTTGTCGGGTACTCGAGAAGGAGGCAGAGCAAACGAACCCAAAATAATATCTAGATCACCATCTTGATCAGTATCGCCAGCATCCATCGTTAACCAATGACCATTAGCGGCTTCGGGAAAAGTTTTTACTAGAAAATCGGCTGTATTACCGGAAGATTGATTTTCTAAGTACAGAAACCCTCGTTCGGGAGTATCCTCAAAATCTGGAAAAAATGAAATAGCAGCAATATCTAAATCGCCATCCTGGTCAAAATCACGAGCCATTGCCTTAGAAGCTCCGGGCATCGCCTGGAAGTAGCTCTCTTGAAATATTCCTTCGGTTGATTGCAAGAAGATTCGGATACCGTGATAAGGTTTGAGTACGGGTGAATAATCAGCGTTGTCACCGTTGGTATATAATATGTCTAAAAGGTTATCATCATTAAAGTCAGCCAATTCAAAGTAGCTAGAACCGTGTACCGGAGGAAAACGCAAAATCGTGCTCGGTCTATAATGCCCATCACCCTGATTATACCAAGTAATAATACGCTCATCACCCTGAGCAACTAGCACGGTAACATCCAAAAAGCCGTCCTGATTGATGTCCGCAACTTCGATTCTCCTTGCTCCCGGGCTATCAATCAATACTTGCTTTTGAGCTATCTTCTTCGGCGAGCTTTCGTAGTAGGTTAACTGCCCTAAATAATTACCGAATTCTGCTATTAACCAGCCCGATACTTCTTTTCCCCCAAAGGTAGTCGAGGTGAAATGCACCGGTCGTCGCAAGTCGGCAGGTATTAATGATACTAAGCTATCTTGAACACCGCTGTGCCATAACTTTCCTTTTGCCTGATCTGCTGGATTCATAATTCCCATAGTCAACACCTGATAGGAGCCATCGGAATAAAGATGTAAATCAGCCGGAGGACTGTCCAACTTAACAGAATCTACTATGTCTTGCTGGTGATTAATCTCATATAACCCACCTAGGGCATCGCCTAACCAGAGGTGTCCGGTTGCAGTATCAATATGGGTTAGCGTGGTGGTAGGAACAGTTAATGTAGGCAGTTGAATCGGATGTATTTGAAACTGTGAAAATGATGTGTCTGTATTGAACGTGTTAACTTTTGAAAGACTGTCGGGGGCATGTTGCTTATAGTACGCTACCAGCTTTTTCCAGCTCTTGGTTGATGCCATCTGCTGAGCCCGGCACGCGTACTTCTTTCCAGAATTGCGCACGCAATTCTTGAATCTCTTTAATCGCTTCCTTCAAGCCTTTTTCATTTC
>CAKZPJ010000291.1 GCA_937138955.1 uncultured Flammeovirgaceae bacterium
AGTGTTTCCTCCCCATCAACTGTTTCAATACTGGAGTCAAAAGGGTCGCGCGTCCAAGAATCACCCGGCTTAACCGTATCATGGTGAGAATTTAGCAGCAGCGTGGGCCATTCATCCCGAAAGTCTTGTGATCGCACCCATACATTATTTTTCAATCGCTGTACTTCTTTGCCTTCTTGTTTTAGGTATTGGGCGATGACATCGGCAGTTCCACCTTCTTCTCGACTGAAAGATTGAGTTGCGACTAATTTCTGGAGTAGTTGTACTGCCGCTTGGGTTGGAGTTGTTGTTTCGTTCATAACATTTTAGTTGAAAATAGCTATAGAATGATTAATAATTAGTGAATTCATAGGCACTCTTCAGTAACCATTACTCATCAATCATTAAAGTTGTTCCAAAATTAATCTTTTCCGGGGGTACATCGGGTTGCCACCGATGAATATCGCTATGGTGCATAACTTTTACGACTTCTACTCCCGCCTCAACCGCCCGATAAGCATTGTCTAGTTTAGGAATCATGCCCGAGTGAATATTACCGGCTTCCTTCAGTTGCTGATAATGAGATGACGCCAAGTTTTTTAATACCGAATTTTCATTTTCAGGATCAGATAAAACCCCGCTCTTCTCAAAGCAGTAACCTAGACGGACGTCATACTGCTTACTTAACGCAATTGCTAACTCGGTAGCGATGGTATCAGCATTGGTGTTTAGCAGATTCCCAGCACCATCGTGGGTGATTGGAGCTACCACTGGTACAATATCCTCCTCTAACAACTTACGCAATTTTTTGGTATTTACCTGCTTTACATCACCCACAAATCCGTAATTAATGGGTTGGTCGGGTCTTTTTGCCGAACGAATAAGATTAAAATCTGCCCCGCTTAAGCCGAGCGCATCATCTTTTCTGGCCTGAAGCATCGCCACAACTTGCTTGTTGACCCAGCCCGCATATACCATCACCACTACCTTCAGCATCTTTTCATCGGTGATTCTTCTCCCTTCCACCATCTGCACTGGTATACCCATCTGCTCCGCCAGCTTAGTAGCACTGGCTCCACCTCCGTGAACTAATATTTTTGGACTGGGTAGTAGGGAAAATCCGGTCAGAAATTCCGACAGTGATTGCAGATCATCAATCACTTTTCCGCCGATTTTTACAATACTTAGCTTAGGCATGATCTAATAATAATTCTAATACCGTTTGCGCGGCCGTAACTCGGTGAGCCGCCTGAGGTATTACCAGACTGTTCGAGCTATCTATTACTTGATCGGCCACTACCACATTTCGCCGTACTGGAAGGCAATGCATAAAATGAGCATTATTGGTCAACTGCATTTTGTCTTTATTAATAATCCATTCGTCATCAGTTCGTAGAACCTGTCCGTATTCTTGATAGGAAGACCAGTTTTTAACGTACACAAAATCAGCACCTTGTAACGCTTCTCTCTGATTAGTCGTCGTTCGGATTTCCTGCGTAAATTCATTCGCTAACTCGTAGCCTGCGGGGTGAGTGAGTACCACCTCATAGTCAGTGTGGGGCATCCATTCCAGAAATGAATTGGCTACCGCCTGAGGTAACGCCCGGGGGTGCGGAGCCCAGCTAAGTACCACTTTAGGACACTCTTTCTTTCTGTATTCCTCAATGGTGATCAGATCGGTGAGCGACTGTAAGGGATGACGCACCGATGACTCCAGGCTGATGATTGGAACTCCCGCGTACTTTTTAAACTGCTGAACAATCGTTTCCTGGTAATCTTCGTCTCGGTCCTTCAACTGAGCGAAAGCCCGGATGCCAATCAGATCGTAATAAGAACCAATTACTGCAGCAGCTTCTTTTACGTGTTCAGCCTTGGAGCCATTCATTACCGTACCATCGGCCATTTCCAACTGCCAGCCCCCTTGATTAATGTCGAAGACTACCGTATCCAACCCGATATTCATGGCAGCTCGTTGGGTGCTAAGGCGGGTTCGTAAGCTGGCATTGAGGAAGATCAAACACATGGCTTTTCCTGCTCCAAGTGCTTTCCGTCCTTGAGAATCATCTTTAACTTGCTGTACTTTTTGCCAGAGAAGCGACCAGTCTTTGATATCCTGTGCGGAAGTAAAATGCTGCATAGGTTGGCTATATTCGGTAGATTTGATAATTTGAGGCTATACTTACTAAAAAGCGAATACTTTTGCCTCGCTTACCTTTTAAAAAACGCCTCGAAATTACACACTATTTAAAGAATGGAAAATAGTCGTCGCTCTTTTTTACAGCAGTTTGGTGCTTTAAGCGTATCGCCGCTAGCATTCAGTTCACTTTCTACATCAGATTGGAATCAAACTCGCTCCTTTCTAGAGAATCAAAAGCATCGCTCGGATCGAGACATCGTCCGGGATGAAACTTATTGGAAAGAAGTAGCAAAGGCCTATCACGTTTCTGAAGACTTCATCAACCTTGAGAATGGTTTTTATAGCCTAGCAGCTTGGCCCGTTTTGGAAGCCCAGTGGCAGCATATTCAGCGGGTGAATGAGATGCCTTCGTACTATATGCGAAACTATCAGTGGGACGAACGAAACGAAGTAACCGCCGCTTTAGCCGAGTTTGCCGGTTGTTCGGTAGAGGAAATGGTCGTGTGTCGCAATACCACTGAAGCCCTGGATACGGTAATTCTGGGGCTGGATCTTGACCCCGGTGACGAAGCAATTATGTGTAACCATGATTACGGCAGTATGCGAGCAGCTTTTAATCAGCGAGCCCGACGTGATAAGATTGTCAATAAGGTGATCTCACTTCCTCTTCACCCGAAAAGTGATGAAGAAATTGTTGCTGCACACGAAAAAGCGATCACTCCTCGCACCAAGGTAATCCATGTTTCACACCTGGTGAACATTACTGGGCAGGTTTTACCGGTACGAAAGATTTGTGACATGGCGCACTCCCACGGTGTAGAAGTGATCTGCGACTCGGCTCATGCTTTGGGGCATCTGGATTTTAAAATTCGCGATCTTGATTGTGATTACTGGGGAACTAGTCTGCACAAATGGATAGGTGCTCCGCTAGGAAGTGGTATCCTTTTCGTGAAGAAAGAAAAAATCTCCAAAGTATGGCCGCTACTGGGCGACGATGGTTTTGCTGACGATGACATTCGTAAGTTCCGGCACTTTGGTACCCTTCCGGTCACGGGGCACGTATCTATCATGGACGCCCTAAAATTTCAAGACACGATCGGAATTACCAATAAGCAAGCCCGGCTGCTCTACCTCAAGCAGTACTGGACAGAAAAGGTAAAAGAAACGCCAGGCATCATCATTAATACACCTTGGGAAGAAGAACGTTCCAGTGGCATTGCTAACGTAGGAGTAGCAAATCTCAAACCTCGTGAGTTGGCCGACCGACTTATGGACGAATATAAAATTTTCACCGTAGCCATAGATAATGAAGCTGTTAAGGGTATTCGGGTGACCCCTCATCTGTATACTTCACTGGATGAATTAGATCAATTTGTAGAAGCTTTGAATAAGCTAAATGATAAGGGCTAAATCACTTTATTCGAGTTGAAGCGGTTTTCGTAGGATTTACTTTTCAAGGCAGGTAGCCAACTTAGCCACAGCTCGATGATGACCAGCGGAAACACCCAGCACATCCATTCATAGAGGGTATATCGCATAGTTACATCTTCAATAAAGGGCAATGCACTAAATCCACTTTCCTCCAGCCTATCGAAAATGCGGATGAATACAAATGCTAAACCGAGCACATAGCTTCGGATGACGAAACAGCGATGGTTGTGGAGGTCTTTTCTTCGAATAGCAACCCAGGCAGCAATTGCCATAAATGCCCACAGTACAGCTAAAACAATCAGCGAAGGAACTGCCCCAGGTAAGGGATAATCATTCGCTAGGATTACGAATACCAGGGCTGCTGCTAGCAAGGTACCAATCAGATAAATCTTTCCGATACGACGGTGAATCCACAAATAGTTATTTCTGAACCACTTCCAAAGCAGCAAAGGCCCTAAGAAAAGAACGCAACCACCCCCCAGCAGATCTAGTACTAGCCAACCCTGCATAGCTAACTTTCGCTCGGACAGATTACCAGAAACGTAAGGAAAAGTTGATTCAATGAAGAAGTACCCCGATAAACCAATCACCACGACCCAAATGATGATCTTGAAGGAGATACTTGGCACTTTACTGAGAGAGAAATCCATAGCTTTTTAGTTGTAGTTCAGTCTACCAGGCTTGTAGTCTATTTCTTCGTCCAGGCCTGACTGATCATATGGCTCACAATTTCCCACTGATCATTTTTTTTGTGAAATACCCGCAAATGGTTAATATGTCGATCGTCCATCGCAGTATTATCACCCCACTTCTGACCTACTCGTACCGTTTTGGAGCGCGCTACAGCAATATCTGGGCTTAGGTAATCAATATCATTAAACCGATTTTCTGATTTACCCGCCATTACAAAATCCAGTGAGAATATTTCAGTTAGCAAAGTTTCCAGATCTTCCTTGCTTTGCACTCGATCGCCAAAAGCATTCGTCCAGTCCGTGTCGTCGGCATAATCTTGGGTAGCCAGAGCAACATCTTTATTTACCCAGCCAGTGTAGCCATTCATAATAGCCTGCTCAATGGCTAGGTCATCTTTCTGGTTTTGGGCTGGTACCCCAGTACTTCCTAGTAGGCTTACAATAATTGCTATTAATGGTATTCTTTTCATAGTTGTTTAAGGGGCGATATTACCCTCAGCGTTATTATCAAATGTATTATCCGATTCTGTGAGTGAATTTCCACCCTGCACCTTGTCGATGCCCCAACCACCACTGTCAGTAATGGTGCAGTTTTCCATTTCCACTTTGCCTTTACAGTGAATGACTAGATTACCCTGACCTCCGGCGTTATACAATTGACTTGAACCACCTCCGGATACAGTGCAATAAATCAATTTGTTTTCCGAACTACTAGAATTGATACCAATCCCTACCCAGGTTCCCTGCCCTTCAGAAACACCTTTCAGAATTATTGGATCTTCGGCGGTGCCTACCGCATTAAATACGCCCGACGATGGATTACAATCCAACCCTGGGCTACCCAGGATAATCCCGGCGGAAGTCTCGAACTCCATGCTTACCCCTGGTTCAATTGTTAGTATCTTCTCCACAAAGGTTTCGCGACCCAAACCAGATGGTCCGATACGATAGGGCACCTCCAGTTTTTTCACCATTAGGTCGGCATCTACAATAGCATCGCCTTCTACCTCAATATACATTTGTCCGTTTCCTTCGGCGTAGGTAGAGGTCGCATCGAGTTGGTCTACCTGCGGGAAGTGTAGCCAAACGGGAGACAATTCGTTGTTAGTAATGGTATTTTCGCTGAATTGATCTAGCTGAGCGTCTTCATCGAGCAAATAAATACCGTAGCCTCCGCTTTCGCTGATAGTAGAATTTTGAATGATGACTTTGCTCTCGCACTGAAGTGTAACATTGGCGGCGAAATCAGATGCATTATAGAAATCCCCGCTTCCACCACCGGTAATTTCACAGTAAATCAACTTATTATTCGGGCTAGAGGAGTTAATACCAATCCCCAACCAAGCGCCCCGACCATCGTTAATTCCCCGGAAAATAATAGGTTTTTCGGCAGTACCCGTAGCGTTAAGTGTTCCGGTAGTCGCACTACAATCAGAGCCTTGCACACCCAAGCGAAGTCCGGCACCACTCACAAACTCCAGCGTATTACCTGCACTGATGGTTAGCGCCTGCTTGATATTATAGCGTTTACTATCTACAAAACGGTAGGGTACATTAACTTGGGGTATCATCACCTCTTCGTCTTCAATCTCATTTTCCCACACCTCAATAAAATTATCGTCATTACCCTGATAGGCTGAGCCAGCATCTAGGCTGCCTAGCTGGTTAAAGTAAATACCTACGGGGGCTTGCGTATTACCCGAAATAGTATTGTTAGCAAATTCGCTGAGAACACTTTCGTCGGTGACGAACAGGCCGTAACCTTCATTATCTTCAATAGTAACATTGACAATGGCCGCTTTGGATTCATCGTCCCGGCTAAGTTGCACCGCACCAACTTCACCCGACTGCCCGGAAGCGGTTCGTCCAGCGTGTTTCACAGCGATATATTCCAGACGGTTTTCAGGGTGGTTGGAGCCAAAATATACTCCTTTCCACGTTCCGGGATTATTACTGGTTCCCAGAAACTGAATAGGTTCAGCGGAAGTACCGACTGCCTTCAGCCCCCCGCCATCACTGGTGAAAATACCACTTTCCTGTCCTTCAAACTGAATAATGACTCCGGGTTCAACGGTAAGCAAGGCGTTCTCCTTTATCGAAATAGCACACTCAATAATGTAGTCGGGAGCTTCACCAGTCACAACATCTTCCCAGGTAGTATCTTCGGTGATTTCGCTATTAGCGCAATCAAATACATTGGCTTCTATGACCGTAAAATCAGCCCCTCGGACAGTCTGGTCGTTCACTGTTACCGCAACCGGACCATTAGTTGCATTTTCCGGTACTTTCACCACCAACTGCGTGGGCGAAGCCGTTTCTACCGAAGCAGTTATACCATTAAAGGTAACTGTGTTTTCACTCGTGGTGCTGCTAAAGTTGGTTCCCGTGATGGTAACCTCATCGCCCACCATTCCGCTGGTAGGGTCAATTGATGAGATTGTGGGTAAGGGAGCTGGTTCAGGATCAACACCACCACTCTCTTCACTACAACCAGATGATATACCCGTTATCAAGGTCACTGCCAAAAACAGAAGTAAAGAATTAGGTGAGGTTTTAAGATTTAGGCGTTTCATAGTTAGGTTATTGGTTATTTTATTTATCGGACAACCCCGCAAGGCAGTTGCAGCTAGATTAATATGCTTTATTCCCGAATCAATTGCCAGCTTTGCTTTCTTTGAGAAGGGCATACTAATTGTAACGTCAGTGGATTTTGCCGAACCCTCGTGGCCGGTACTGAAACCTTCCACTCGTTGGTTCCTCTACGGGCGTAGTGCTCCTGTCGTAAAAGAGTCCGTCCGTACCTATCTATCAATGTGAGTTGAACTTCCTCCGCCACCTTGGTTTGGTAGTGGATATTCAGAATATCTTGCACCGGATTCGGAAATACTTTGATCCTTGTACCGCCTACTTCAAAACTTTCCGGGGCGGTCCATTCAGTGGTAGTGCCGTCTTCCAGCAAAGCGCGAATTTGCAGTTGGTAACTTCCGGGATCAAGACCATTCTCGTTGAGCTGAATTGCCAGGGTTTCTTCGTCCTGCCAGAATACTTCATCCTGATGATCGCCTGTGAAGGCCTGGCGGTATACAGCTCTCCGCAACCCATAGCGTTCATCCCAAAAGCGGTACTCAAAATCCCACCAGATCTCCCACGGCCAGCAGGGCTTGCAGGTCGCCACAAAATCTCGGATATCCACCAAGGCTTTCGGTTTCTCAGTTTTCGCCGCATCCAGCTTAACGAGCCAAAAGTCGGCTGTTCCTCGGTTAAAGCCTGTTTTATCAAAACCGATGGGCGACTTAGAATTTCCCAAAATCAATAATTCGTTTTGAGGGCTTAACTGAGCATCTTTTGCTACATCCCATTTGCTTCCACCAATCGTTTTATCCCAGATAATATTACCTTGTAGATCCGTTTTCAGAATCCAAAAATCTCCTTCTCCTCGGCTCTCTTCACTTTTCTGAAAACTGACTGGCGAGGATGAGGTTCCTATTAACACCAAGTGCTGATCAGAGGTCATCAACAAATCACCTAAAGATTCGTATCCACTACCTCCGTAAGTTCTGTCCCACTCCACGTTGCCATGCAAATCAGTTTTTACTACCCAATAATCATTACCTCCCTTATTATTCTGGGATTTTTCAAAACCAGTATCTGAAGAAGATCCCCCCCCTAATAGAAATCCACCATCCGGTGTAAGAATTGCTTTCCTCAGATAATCGCCGTCATTTCCGCCAATGGTTTTGTCCCAAATCTGATTACCATCCGGGTCAATTTTTACGAGCCAGAAGTCGTAGTTTCCCCTCGATTCTTCGCTTTTTTCGTAACTAGCCGCGGAATTTGAACTTCCCGCCAATAAATAATTCCCATCATGTGTCTTTATAATTTTAGTGCATGACTCATATTTTTCCCCACCGTAAATTTTATCCCAAATTTTATCACCGTTCGCGTCAATCTTTACAATCCAGTAGTCTTCACTGTAGTTGTGAGGGACTGCGGTCTTTTCGTATCCATTTCCTAGATCTTGTCCAAAAGAGTGACCACCCAGCAAAAAACCTCCGTCGTCGGTTTCTACCACATCTCCTAGTCCGTCCACGGCCGGTCCGCCAATGGTTTTGTCCCAGAGTTGATTACCACTAGCATCGAGTTTGATAATCCAATAGTCTATCCAGTTGCCTCGGCTATCTTCACTTTTTTCGTAGCCTATTTTACCTTCCGAAGAACCTGCGAGTAAATATCCACCATCGCTTAAGGGAAGAATCACTCTCAAATCATCACCCCATGGCCCTATGCCACTAAAAGATTTATCCCATTGCTTGTTCCCCTGGGTATCTATTTTAATAAGCCAATAATCATTACCTCCCTTATTATTCTGGGATTTTTCAAAACTAATATCTGAATAAGATTGTCCGCCAATCAAGTAACCACCGTCGGGGGTAGCGACGATTGAGGATGCATCATCTATATTTGGGCCTCCATAGGATTTATCCCATAGAATAGTTTGGGCTGATAAGGTGCTTACTGTGAAAATGAGGGCTAGAATTGAGTAAAATGTTTTCATGAGAAATAGAATAAGTGGCGTGAATAACTTTTTATTCATTAGTTGTTCGAACCAGCATTAAATGTAATCAAAAAGGTTTGACTACCTTTTGCGCTATTGTAACCTATTTTTGCTGGTATGTAACATGCGTCCAAAAATCGGTTTATTCGGTCTTCTCGGCGTATTCTGAAGGGGTGCAGCCAAACTGGGCTTTAAAGCTGCTGGTAAAATAGGAAAGGCTTCCAAAGCCCACTTGGTAGGCAACCTGGGAGACATTGTCGGCTCGCTGAACGAGTAACTGAGCGGCTCGTTTCAGTCGGTAGGTACGAATAAATTCGGTAGCCGATTGCCCGGTTAGGGCTTTTAGTTTGCGGTGCAAGTGCATCCGGCTCAGGTTGAGTTCTTGCTGCCATTCTGCCACCGAATAATTGGTATTGGCCAGTTGGCTCTCAATTACCGCTACGGCTTGTTGGAGGAACCGCTCGTCGGTACTGTTCACCTTTATTTCTTGTGGAGACACAATTAGCTCCTGCTGGAAGTGGCTTTGTAACTGCATTCGCTGTTCCACCAGCTTTCGTATCCGCAGACGTAGTTCTTCCGGGTTGAAGGGCTTTACAAGGTAAGCATCCGCCCCGGTTTCTAGCCCAGCCAGCCGGCTAGCCTGATCGGCTCGGGCAGTGAGCATAATCACCGGAATGTGAGAGGTACGCACATCGGCCTTCAGACGTTTGCATAAGGTTCGTCCATCCAGTCGGGGCATCATCCAGTCGCAGATGATTAGGTCCGGGCTGTGCGCTAATGCCGCTTCCCAGCCTTCCACTCCATCAACTGCTTCTCCCATCCGATAGGCA
>CAKZPJ010000292.1 GCA_937138955.1 uncultured Flammeovirgaceae bacterium
TAGCGAGCCATCTCTTCCTGACGGATTTGCTCCAGGGCATTTTTAAGTCGTTGAATAGTTGGCGATACTTCCATTTCCTGCGCCCACTGCTGAATCTCCCGTAGTGATTCTTCAATGATATACTTTACGTCTGGCACTGCCGCTAGGCGAAGGCTCAAAGCCTGATCGGCTCGGTTCCTAATATCATCAATGTTATACAGATAAACGGTTGGCAGGCGCGCAACTGACGGTTCAATACTACGGGGAACTGATAAGTCAATGAACCGGGAAGAAGGTCGAAGGGTGAGATTTGAGAGAAAGGAATGAGTAATTAGTGCCTGTGGTTTAGCTACTGAAGAGATGATAATATCTGATTCGGAAATTGCTTGAGGAAGATCCGAAAAATCATAGGTAGTGAAGTCATAAGTATTGGCCAACTCTTCGGCTTTGGAACGAGTACGATTAGTAATAGCAATACGAGCCTTGCGATGCTTACTATCTCCCAAGTTTTTGGCTACATCGGCTCCAATTTCTCCCAAGCCAATGAGCAGAACCTGAGGATCGGTAAACTTTCCAGCCAAGTGTTGCACCATTTCGGTAGCTGCATACGAAATAGAAGCGGCGCCATCGCGGAACGCCGTTTCCTGCACCACACGTTTATTAGAGTAAAATACCGTATGAAGTAACCGGTGCAAAAATGGACCGGCCATATCAGCATCAGCCGAAGCCTGATAGGCTCGCTTTACCTGATTAGTAATTTGTAAATCGCCAATCACCTGCGATTCTAATCCCACTGCTACCTGAAAAAGGTGACGCATAGCCGACTGGCTGTTATTGAGGCGGGTGAAGTATGGATTATACGTATGCGTGTTAGCAGTATCAAACCCTTTGACTAAACCCAGAAGGGTAACTAACAAATCGCTTAAGTTCTCATCGTGAGAGTAATAGATTTCAGTACGATTGCACGTAGAAAGAATGAGAACATCCCGGATATCAGTCAGCGTCTTAATTCTACCTAGAAGTTCATTTGCTTCTTCAGAAGAAAGAGCTACCTGTTCCCGGATTTCAACCGGACTATTTTTATAAGTTAACGATATGGCTTTGAAAAGATGGTGCATACAAGGCGATCAGATCGACATACAAATTTATAAGCTAATTGGAAATTAGTGAGATGGAATTTCTATTTAGAATTAATATAAATAATAAAGAATCTTAGTATTCTCATAATAACGACTATGATACTTCTAAAATTCCCACAAGTAGCAATAGTACTTCAAATTAGTATGAATCTGGCTTGCCTAGCTTTTATTAAAGTTCTATCTCAGTAATAGTATAGTATACATCCGGTCATTTTGAAAAAATAGGCCGCTATTGTTCTGAAAATCTCAGTAATTTGGGCTTATCACTAATAATTCTTTAATTTTCAAAATCAACTACCAAAAACTACTTTTATGTCCGAATCTATTCGTCCTATCAATAAGATTCTAGTAGCTAACCGAGGAGAAATTGCCATCAGAATTCTACGAGCCGCCTCGGAACTACGTATTCGAACGGTTGCTCTCTACACCTACGAAGACCGATACTCCCTGCATCGCTACAAAGCTGATGAGGCTTACCAGATAGGCGAAGATGACGAACCTCTGAAGCCGTACTTAGATATTGAGGCTATTATTCTTTTAGCAAAGCGACAGGAGGTGGATGCTATTCATCCCGGTTATGGTTTCTTATCAGAGAACGTTCGGTTTGCGCGACGCTGTCGGGAAGAAGGAATTATTTTTATTGGACCGGAGCCGGAAGTGATGGAAAAACTAGGCGACAAGGTGTCGGCTAAAGAAATTGCTATTGCCGCTGAGGTTCCGGTAATTGAAGATAGTCAGCAAGCACTAAGCGATGTGTCCATCGCCATTGATGAAGCTAAACGTATTGGCTACCCAATTATGGTGAAGGCCGCCTCGGGTGGGGGAGGCCGAGGAATGCGAGTAGTGCGCGAAGAGAAAGCGTTGAAGCAAGCTTATACGGAAGCCAGCAGTGAAGCCCAAAAAGCATTTGGCGACGATACGGTTTTTCTGGAAAAGTTTATTGAGCAGCCCAAGCACATCGAGATTCAAATTATGGGTGATAACTTCGGAAATATTGTCCATTTGTTTGAACGAGACTGTTCCGTACAACGCCGGTTTCAGAAAGTAGTTGAAGTGGCTCCCTCGGCCAACCTGTCGCAAGAAACCAAAGACCAACTGTACGAATATGCCTTGAGAATCACCCGCCACGTGAACTACAACAATGTAGGTACAGTGGAGTTTCTGGTAGATCGCGAAGAGAATATCTACTTCATCGAAGTAAACCCTCGTATTCAAGTAGAGCATACTATTACTGAGCAGATCACCGGCATTGATATTGTTCGTTCTCAAATTCTTATTGCTCAAGGGCGGGAGCTATCCGATCCTCGGATTTTTATTAAGGAGCAGTCAGATATTCAGTGCAATGGTTTCGCCGTTCAGTGCCGGGTAACTACCGAAGACCCTAAAAATAACTTTCGCCCTGACTACGGAACCATTATCGCTTACCGCAACGCGGGTGGTTTCGGCATTCGGCTGGACGAAGGTAGTTCTTACCCAGGAGTGAAGATTTCCCCTTTCTTCGATTCCATGCTGGTGAAAGTAACTGCTACCGGAAGAACGTTGAAAGGAGCCTCTCAGCGATTGCAGCGTACCTTGCGGGAGTTTCGTATACGAGGGGTCAAAACCAATATGGGGTTTCTGATTAATGTAATCTCGCACCCTACTTTCTACCGGGGCGAAGCGACAGTCAATTTTATCGGTGACCACCCTGAACTCTTTGATATTCGAGAAGGGCTTGACCGAGCCACACGTACTCTCATGTATTTGGCTGACGTAACCGTAAACGGCAATCCTAATATCCGGTTTTTAGATGCGAATAAGACCTTCCGTACCCCAATTCTTCCCAACCAGATGATGCGGGAAGAAACTGCTAATGCTGAAGTCAACTACCAATACGTACCTTACTCGAAGGGGAGTAAAGATCATCTGAAAGAACTAGGTAGGGAGAAGTTTTGCGACTGGCTAAAGCAAGAAAAAGCTGTTCAATTTACCGATACTACATTCCGCGATGCTCATCAATCTTTGTTGGCTACTCGGATGCGTACCGTTGATATGATGCGCGTGGCTGAGAGCTTTGCTAAACGTCATCCGCAGGTGTTTTCTATGGAAGTGTGGGGCGGGGCCACCTTCGATGTTACCATGCGATTTTTGTACGAAGACCCCTGGGAGCGATTAGCCCAATTTCGCGAAGCTGTTCCCAACATTTTATTGCAAATGCTACTAAGAGGTTCTAATGCGGTGGGCTATAAGGCTTATCCGGATAATTTAATCGAACAGTTTATTGAAAAAGCTTGGGAAACGGGAATTGACGTTTTCCGTATCTTCGATTCGCTCAACTGGGTAGAAGCTATGAAAGTGAGTATTCGTACCGTGCGGGAGCGAACTGAGGCACTAGCCGAAGCGGCTATTTGCTATACCGGAGATTTACAAAACTCGGAAAACAAGAAGTATACCTTGCAGTACTATCTTGATATGGCTCGACAATTGGAGGATGAAGGAGCGCATATTCTGGCGATTAAAGATATGGCCGGATTGCTAAAACCACTTGCCGCTGAGCAACTAATTAGCGAGCTAAAGAAAGCAGTTGATCTACCCATTCATTTGCATACGCACGACACAGCTTCGGTACAATCGGCTACTTATCTGAATGCCGTAGAGGCCGGGGTTGATGTAATTGATGTGGCAATCGGAGCAATGTCGGGCTTAACCTCTCAGCCCAACTTTAATAGTGTGGTGGCCATGTTGAAGGGACACGAACGGGAGCAACAGTTTGATCTGGACTCGCTCAATGAGTATTCAGTCTACTGGGAAGCGGTGAGGGAGTATTACTATCCCTTTGAGTCGGGTCTGAAAGCCGGAACTGCCGAGGTGTACGATACTGAAATTCCGGGTGGGCAGTACTCCAATCTCCGTCCGCAGGCAGTTGCTTTGGGGTTAGAAGACAAATTTGAGCAAATCAAGAAAAATTACGCCAAAGTCAACCAACTGTTTGGCAATATTGTGAAAGTAACACCCTCTTCGAAGGTGGTGGGAGATATGGCTCTGTACATGACTTCCAATGATTTGACCATCGGCGATATTTTGCTTAGTGCTGAGCAAGACAATAATAGCCCCCTATCGTTTCCCGAATCGGTCGTAAACTTATTCCGGGGCGACTTGGGACAACCCTACGGTGGTTTTCCGAAGAAGGTGCAAAAGATTGTACTGAAGAACGAACAGCCTATCAGCGGACGACCTAACGAACACTTAACTCCTATTGACTTTGATGCTGAGTTTGCTGAGTTCAAAGAGCGTTTCGACGAAGATCGAACTGAGCTAGATTTCTTGTCGTATCGGTTGTATCCTAAGGTTTACGAAGATTTTTATAATCATCGTAAGGTCTACGGCGATATGTCAGCATTGCCCACACCCGCTTTTTTCTACGGGCTTAAAAATGGGGAAGAAGTACTAGTTAATATTGCCGAAGGAAAGGTGATCGTTATTAAGTTACTATTTATCTCGGACGCCGATGAAAATGGCTACCGCCATGTAACGTTTGAACTGAACGGTCAATCGCGACGGGTACGGGTGAAGGACAATAACCTGACGGTAAAAGTTGCCGCGCACCAGAAGATTGATAAGAATAGTCAAAATGAAGTAGGCGCGCCTTTGCAAGGAAAACTAGCTCAAGTACTGGCAAAAGCTGGGCAGGAAGTAGAAGAAGGTACGCCATTGTTTGTTATCGAAGCCATGAAGATGGAAACAACTATTTCAGCTCCCCGAGCCGGA
>CAKZPJ010000293.1 GCA_937138955.1 uncultured Flammeovirgaceae bacterium
TCAGCCGGAGTGAAGTACGCCATATTTTCTACCAATCCCAACACCGGAACATTAATTTGCGGTTGCCGAAACATCGCTAACGCTTTACGGGCATCGGCCAGTGCTACTTTCTGAGGCGTAGTTACGATTACTGACCCAGTAACCGGAACCGACTGAACCAAGGTTAAATGAATATCGCTGGTGCCGGGAGGTAAGTCAATAATTAGATAATCTAAAGCACCCCACTCTACATCACTTAAAAACTGCTGCAAGGCTTTACTCGCCATGGGGCCACGCCATACTATCGCCTCATCGGCACTCATCAGAAAGCCAATAGAGATTAGCTTTACTCCGTACTGTTCTAGTGGGATAATGATATTCTTACCATCTACCTGTTTTACCTGAGGCTTCTCAAACTCCACATTAAACATCGTAGGAATGGAAGGGCCGAAAATGTCGGCATCTATCAGCCCAACTTTGGCCCCCATCTGCGCCAGCGTTACGGCCAGGTTAGCTGAAACGGTAGACTTACCTACTCCGCCTTTACCCGAAGCAACGGCAATAATATTCTTGACATCAGGTAGCAACGGGGTATTTTGTCGGCGGGTAGTTGTCACATTCGATGACATATTAATGTCTACCTCTGCTTCCGAGGAGATGTGCTTATGAATGGCTGCAGTACAGTCGCGACGAATAATTTCTTTCAGCGGACAGGCTGGCGTGGTCAGTTCTACGGTGAAGCTAACCTGCTTGCCCTCAATAGCAATGTCCTTAATCATATTCAATGTCACCAGATCGCGTTTCAGGTCGGGATCATCTACAGTTCGGAGAGCATCTAGTACTTGCTCGGAGGTAATATTCATCAGTCTTATATTCAGTGTAGGGTTCTACTTCTAATACCCTTAATGTATAAAAAGGTTCAGTAAAATAATGAACCTTGTCTATTCAGTGTAATAGTATCGTTGCCAAATAGCGAACTGTTCATATTTTGGAATAGCTTTCAAATTACAAGATTACTTGATAGTAGAATTTTACTACTTTTGACATTATTCCAAATTATTGGATATTCCGCTTGATCTATTGAACTCAGTAACTAAGCAACCAAAACAACCAGAATGATGACTCAACTACGATTAATCTTTGCAATTCCATTAATGGCAATGCTTTTTTCCTGTGAGCAGCACGATGAACTTAAGCAAGCGATCACCTTCTATGCGCCTTTTAATGGGAGTGCTCAGGCGCAAATAGCAACGGGTGATGCAAACATCTATTCTGCGCCGAATCGTAAGGAAGCACCCAATGCTAAACCTACTTTGCCCGCCCATGCCGCCATAGCATCGGGTGAAGGACTATCCGGTGACGCGCTGGAGTTCAAAGCTAAAGTAGACGACGTCCTTTTTTACAAAGCAAAGGATAATATGGCCTATGATGCTCAGAACTGGAGCGGAACGGTTTCCTTCTGGTTAAAATTGACTCCGGAAGAGGATTTAGAGCCTGGTTTTTGCGACCCAATTCAGATTACAGATGTAGGCTATAATGATGCTTCTATTTGGGTTGACTTCACGAAAGACAATCCTCGTGACTTCCGCCTGGGGGTAATTGGAGACCTACAGTCTTGGAACCCGAAAAATATAGGCCCCGATGATAATCCTGAATTTGAGAACCGCTTAGTGACGGTTGAAGATCACCCCTTTACTAGAGATCAGTGGACCCACGTTCTGATCACTTATAATTTGCTAGGCAGTGGAGCAGGTAGCGCATCACTTTACCTTAACGGAAAATTACAAGGTTCTAAAGATCAGGTAATTGACCCATTCAATTGGGAACTAGATAAGGCCAATGTTTATTTGGGCATCAATTACATAGGGTTGATGGATGATCTGGCGGTTTTTAACAGACCACTATTGGTAGAAGAGATACAAACTGTCTACGGTCTAAAGAACGGTTTGGAAGAAATTATGTAATTATAAGCGAGGAGATGTAGAAGACGTTCTAATCTATTGAATACAACGCTACACCATAACCCTCTGCTTCACTTGGCAGGATCAACGTAAGGTGCTGAAAGAACTGGGGCTGATGGCTATTATCCGTTAAAATTATTATCTGCTTTCGTCTATTCATCAGTTGGTACTAGCCCAGTACGGAGGAGTTAGTTGGGAGTAAACGACTGTAAATATTTTCAAACGTTTAACTTATTTAACACGAATATTGTGATTATTCTAAGCAAAGTAATAACAAATATTCTTTTCGTTTTATACTTAGACGTGGATCAATTAAAAACGCTGTAGCTATATGAGATATAGACGCAATATTGCGTCTATACAGATGTTAGCGCAAATGTAATGAGAAAGTCAACAGATATTTGTTTGCTCTGCCATGAAAGGAATTCAAATAAGGAGAATTCACACCTGATACCAAAATTTTTCGGAAAGGGCATTTTCGAGGGTACTAAACCTCGACATGGTATACAAATCTCAAAAAGTGGAGAAATCTCAAAATCACAGGATATTATTAAAGAGGATTTCCTTTTCTGTACAGATTGTGAAAAAGGATTTAGTATTTTTGAGACATATTGTGCGCTACGATTAGGTAGATTTGATAATCTAAGATATTACAGTCAATTCAAGAAATGTAAAAGAGGTGAGTTCAAGTATTTTGAATGCAATGAGGTAGATATTAAAGTATTTAATCTCTTCATCTATTCAATTATTTGGCGCATATCAATTAGTAACCATTATGCTTTTTTAAATTTTAATATTCCAGCTAAGAATGAAGAAGAATTAAGAAAGCTAATTAAGGAATATATTGTGACATCTCAGTCGGCTTTACTTGATAAGGTTGATGATTTAACAGAGTTACCTTCTCATAGTCATGTTATAATTCGACCAAAGAAAAAACTTAGGCCACCTGGATCAATGTTGTCCGCTGCTTCTCTTGGTGATAATATTTACCTACTACATCTAGTTGACTACTTGGTTTTTTATGTGACAGAGAAGGATAAATTAATTCAAGATTATAAAGAGAT
>CAKZPJ010000294.1 GCA_937138955.1 uncultured Flammeovirgaceae bacterium
AGAACGAGGTAAAGGGAATCGGCACAACGGCAAGAGCCATAAGCGAGTCAAGACCAGTAGCGGGCCTATTGAACTACATCCTCCGCGTGACCGTCAGGGTAGCTTTGAGCCCGAGATTGTAGGTAAGCGCGAGGTGTATCTAGGGGAAGATTTAGAAGAGAAGATCATCAAGCTCTACGCTCGTGGGATGAGCTATTCTGACATCCAGGCACACCTATCCGAGATATACGATTTGGATGTATCGTCGGGTAAACTTAGCCAGATCACCGATAAAGTTATTCCAGAACTGGAAGCCTGGCGTACACGGCCTCTGGAAGCTTTGTACCCTATTGTCTACCTGGATGCTGTGCATTTTAAGGTGCGAGAAAACGGCCGAGTAGTCAGCAAAGCGATGTACAACGTATTGGCTATCCGAACAGACGGGCATAAAGAACTGCTAGGCCTGTATCTAGGAGAGAATGAATCCTCCAAGTTCTGGCTCAGCGTATTGAGTGATCTACAAGCCCGAGGAGTAGACGATTTGCTAATCTGTTGTACAGACAACCTCATTGGCTTCTCAGAAGCCATAGAGAGCATCTTTCCAAAAGCCAAGGTACAATTATGCATTGTTCATCCCGGCGGGGAACCGCAGATACGAAATAGCCTACGCTATGTGACCCATGGAGATAGCAAGCAGGTGATGAAGGATTTGAAAGCGATTTATCAGGCTGTTAGCCTGGAATGTGCCGAAGAAAACCTGTTAGTCCTGGAAGAAAAATGGAAGGCAAAGTACCCTATTTTGGTACGTTCTTGGCTCAATAACTGGGAAAGGTTAGCCACTTATTTTGACTTTCCACCAGTTATTCGAAAAGCCATCTACACCAACAACCCGATAGAGAGCTACCATCGGCAGATCAGAAAGCATACCAAAAGTAAGGGGGTGTTTCCTTCGGACCAGGCTGTGCTCAAACTGGTTTACTTGCTATCGTGTAATATTATGGCTAAGTGGAATATGCCCGTGCATAACTGGGCACTAGTCATTCAGCAGTTGGCTATTATCTATGAAGAACGGCTCAACCGACATCTGAAAATCTAAGCGGGGGGATGTGAATATATGGAAAACTCTTGCAGAGTTTCCCACATATTCACATCTTAGCATTAACAACTGCAACCGCAGAAAAACAAAAAAGCACAGTTTAGTGTAGTCCTCCCACAGTATCTCAAACAAGTACTAAATGGCTAATTTTGGTGCGGAAACCCTATAACTATTACCCTATCGCTTTCCTATAAAAGCACTGCCACGTGTCTCAGTAGCACAGCAGTAGCTTTTAATCTACTTTCTTACCGAGTTCGCAGCAACCAACAATACTTCTAGGTAGAAGTCATCGTAAATTACTTTATCGCCTAAGTTATCAAAAAAGCTATCAGAACCGTAGCGTACGTCGTACCCAGAACGGTCTACGGTGATAGAAGCGTTTGCTTTCACTTGATTACCTTCAGTAGTAACCGTGGCGGGAAACTGAACCTGATTGGTTTTGTTTTTAATGGTCATTACACCCGTAACTTGGTACGTATTATCAGCTTTAGGCTCAACTTTGGTAGTAGTAAGCGTTGCGGTTGGATAGGTAGCTACTCCAAAAAAGTCGTCAGATTTCAGGTGACCTTCTAGTTTTCCTTTTTGTTCCCCTTCCAGGTCCGTGTTGCTGAGTGTGCTCATACCAATGGTAAAGTTGCCCCCCACCAATTTTCCGCCTTCCAGAGCCAAGCTACCCTGCTGAAGCTGAATAGTACCTAGATGGTGCCCGGTTACTTTTTCTCCTTTCCAGGTGACTTCACTCTGCTGAACATCAATAGAATATATTATGGCTTCTTTTTCAGAGGGAAAATGAGGAAGCCAGTACTGCCAAAACAGTTAGTACAATTGTGTTTAAAGTAAGTGTCTTCATTTTTTAGCAAGGATTAAAATGGTAAGTATAGTAATACAAAAATAAATACTTGTATACACATTAATTGTCTATACTTTTTTGCAAACTTTTTTTTCGTTTTTAAAATTTCACAAACATGTGATACTTCTGTGATAAATAAGTAGTTCATAGTCACGTACTTATAGCTGTAAGGAATCTTAATCAACAAGCACCATGACTGACTTACCAACAGAATTAGAGGCTCTGTCTCGAGAAATAGATCAGCAAACCGCCCCCCGGCTGCAACAAGTACTGCGACAGTCTGTAGAAAGCCTTCAGCGCCAGAATGCTTCAAAGCGTAGCCTAACAGTTGGTGATAAGGTTAGCGACTTTGTTCTAAAGGATCAAAACCAACAGGTTGTTCGCCTGTACGAGCAGCTAAAGCGGGGGCCAGTAGTACTCGCCTTCTTCCGGGGTGGTTGGTGTCCGTTTTGTAACCTTACCTTACAGGCTTGGCGTCATGCCTTACCCGACATTGAGTTTCAGGGTGCCCAACTCATAGCTATCACTCCTGAAACCGGAGAATACGCTCAGCGTACTGTGCAAAAGAATAAATTAGATTTTTCGGTTCTACAAGATAAAGGCAGTGAAGTGGCTCGATCATTTAAAGTCTCCGTTGCCCTTTCGGAATACTTAGCAGTATTTTATCGTAGTCTGGGATTAAATTTACAAACCCGCCATCAAGACAAGATAGTCCGTTTACCTATGCCGGCTACTTACGTAATTGATACTAACGGAATTATCCGCTACGCTTTTGTTGCTGAAGATTACACTCAGCGAGCTAATATTTCTAAAGTGCTAGAAGTACTAAAGCGACGAACTCATGAAACACAGCCAATGTACACTCCCGCCTATGCGGTAGCTTAAGACCAAACACCTGTCGCTTATTTTTATATTTAATACGTAAATTACATGGATTATTTGGGAGAAGAAGAGAACGAAATATCAATAGACTCTTTATTGGCAACTATGCACAAACGAGCCCTTATTATTGAAGACGATCAGGATATTGCCAACCTGATTCAAGTAAATCTGCGCGATATTGATTGCGAGGCCGATCTGATTGGTAACGGAATTGATGGTTTGTACCAAGCTATTCACGAACCGTACGATATAATTATTCTGGATATTATGTTACCCAGCATGGATGGTATGGAAGTGTGCCAACGTATTCGGCAGGAAAGAATTGACACTCCAATTATTATGCTTACTTCCAAAGCTGAGGAGATTGATAAAGTACTGGGATTGAATCTTGGGGCGGATGACTACATGACCAAACCCTTCAGCGTTCGGGAGCTAGTAGCTCGGGTGAAAGCCCGCATTCGGCGCTATAAATTTGAGCAAGGTCCGGAAGAAGTCGCTACCGACCGGCTCCAACAGGGAGGGCTTACATTAGATACCATCAAGCACAAAGTGATACTAGATGGAAATGTGATAGAGCTAACTGCGAAAGAATTTGATTTACTAAAACTATTTATGCAGGAAGTTGGTCGCACTTTCACTCGCGAAGAACTGCTAAGTAAAGTGTGGGGTTACTCCTACGGGGGCTACGAGCACACTGTAAACTCTCACATCAATCGTCTTCGGTTAAAAATAGAACAAGACCCTGCTAACCCTAATTATATTTTAACGGTTTGGGGCGTTGGTTATAAATTTAATGATGAACTCATCTAAACATAATACTAAAAAACGTATCCACTGGGGTAGCCTGCGGTTTCGGCTCTCGCTGGTATTTACGGTACTGCTTCTATCGGTAAGTGCGGTTTACTTTTATCTGATGTCTACTTCTTCGGCCGACTACCTTGCAGAGATGACCCAAAAGCGCAATACTGATTTGGCAGCTTCTATCGCTAAGGAGTTTACCATAGATTCGGCTACGAATGAGATTCCAAAAGCGGTTCTGGAAGAGCTTTTTCACGATGCGATGATTATCAATCCTAACATCAAACTGTACATGGTTGGGCATCAGGGAGAGATTCTAACTGCTTCCGCTCAGCCCGGGGAGATAAAATCAACGAAGATAAATATTGATCCAATAGAGGCGTTTATTCATCAAACTGATTCAATGCCCATCTATGGCGATGATCCTCGATTTCCGGCTGATCCTAAGGTGTTCTCGGCTACTACTTTACTTAGTCAAGATGGTTCCCTGCACTGTTATTTATACGTGACTTTGGGGAGCGAGCATAAGTCAGATGTGGCTTCTATCCGCCATAGCTACATTCTTATGGTACTTGGCAGAGCGTTGTTGGTAGCTCTAGCTGTTGCCTTAATCATTGGATTTTTATTTGTGTTTTGGCTGACCCGAGATTTGAGAAATGTGGTTGGCGCAGTTCGAAAAATGGAAGCAGGTGACTACGGCGTACGAGTACAGGCTGCTTCTTCGGATGAGCTAAATGAGTTAGCGGTGGCTTTTAATACCATGGCTTCTAAAATTCAATTGGCTATGAATCAGCTTAAGCAGAATGATGCATTACGCCGAGAGCTTATTGCTAATGTTTCTCACGATTTGCGCACCCCCCTAGCTTCGGTAGAGGGTTACGTAGAAACCATTTTACATAAAAAGCATTTACTGAGCGAATCTGAACGGCAAGGTTACTTGGAAACTATTCTGAAAAATACGCGGCGGCTTACTCGTTTAGTGGCTGACCTATTTGCCCTTTCCAAACTAGAAGCCCAGCAAACTCAACCTCACCCTGAAACTTTTTCACTAGTAGAGTTGGCGCATGATATTTCGTTGCAGCTAACTCCAAAGGCAGAAAAAAAACAGATCACCTTAAAAAGTGACTTTGCTAAAGACATTCCGCTGACTTATGCCGACGTTAGCCTGATTGCGCGGGTACTGCAAAATTTGATGGAAAACGCTATTCAGTATACTCCCGAACGGGGAGATGTTACAGTTGCGGTAAAAAAAGCGGGAGGAAATGAAGTAAAAATCAGCGTTTCCGATACTGGAATGGGTATTTCTGAAGAGGATCTCAACCATATTTTTGATCGCTTTTACCGTAGTAGCAGCGTACGTACCAAAGCAAAAGGTGGTCTAGGTTTAGGGTTAGCCATTGCTAAAAAAGTAGTAGAATTACATCAAAGTAAATTACAAGCGGAAAGTAAATTAGGGGAAGGCACTACATTCTGGTTTTCGCTCCCAGTTTCTGAAGAAGTAGCTGTTCTAAATTAGCATAACAGCAGAATGTCAGCTATCTGACAACTCTCTATCCCAAGGGACTCGTTCTTAATTTTTTATGCAAAAAAATTGTAAAGTTATTATCCCAGCTTTTAACGAACAGAATTCAGTAGGGAAAGTGATCCGAGATATTCCTGAAGAGTGGGTAAGCGAAGTGGTAGTAGTCAATAATAATTCTAATGACAATACGGTACGAGTAGCCAGGGAAGCGGGTGCTACCGTTCTGGAAGAACCGGAACAGGGTTACGGCAACGCCTGTTTGAAAGGAATAGCGTATATTAGCCAGCAAATTGAAAAACCTGATATTGTAGTATTCATGGACGCTGACTACTCGGATTATCCGGAAGAGCTGCCCCAGCTAGTTCAGCCGATTATAGACGAAAAGGTCGATATGGTTATTGGTTCTCGCGCCCTAGGTCAGCGGGAACGTAGGTCCATGACTCCTCAGCAGGTATTTGGTAATTGGCTAGCTACTCGTCTGATCCGCTGGCTATACGGAGCGTATTTTACTGACTTAGGACCGTTTCGGGCTATTCGCTACGATTCGCTGATGGCACTGGAAATGAAAGATCGTACGTATGGCTGGACAGTAGAAATGCAAGTGAAAGCTGCCCAACAAAAGCTACAGTGGATCGAGGTGCCAGTTCGCTATCGGCAGCGAATTGGAGTATCAAAAGTATCGGGTACGGTAAAGGGAACGATTATGGCAGGATACAAAATTATTGGGACAATCATAAAATATTTATAGCGAATAGTCTACGGTCGACAGTCCACAGCTATAATATCGGTGGACTATGGACTATGGACTATGGACTAATTCACTGTGGAAATCATCATTGTTATCGCTTATATACTCTCATTGCTATTCATTTTTATGTTTAGCGTGGCGCAGCTCCATCTAACCTGGCACTACCTACGAAGTTTACGAGAGAAATCCCGACCACCCAAAACCATTGTAGACTGGCCTAAGGTGACGGTTCAACTACCGATTTACAACGAACGCTACGTGGTTCAACGTCTGATTGATGCCATTTGCGCTTTTGATTATCCGGCTGAGCGACTGGAAATTCAGGTGCTGGATGATTCTACTGACGAAACAGTAGACATCATTGCTGAAAAAGTAGCTGACTATCAAGCGCAAGGAATCAATATTCAGCACGTGCGCCGAGCCGACCGAAGCGGATACAAAGCGGGAGCACTCGCCTACGGATTGAAAATAGCTGAAGGCGAATACATTGCCATCTTTGATGCTGACTTTCTTCCGCCGCCTGATTTTCTGAAGCGCACTCTTCCCTCTTTCACCCACGAAAAAGTTGGGGTAGTACAAACTCGTTGGGGACACATCAACCAAGATTATTCTCTGCTCACTCGCTTGCAGGCTTTTGGATTGGATGGTCATTTTACCATTGAGCAAGGCGGACGTAAGCATGCTGGAAGCTTCATAAACTTTAATGGAACTGGTGGCGTCTGGCGAAAGGCATGTATTGAAGATGCCGGAGGTTGGTCGGATGATACCCTGACCGAAGATTTAGACTTGAGTTACCGCGCTCAAGCCCGAGGCTGGGAGTTTGTCTACCGCGAAGATGTAGAAGCACCGGCGGAGTTACCTATTCTGATGCCTGCCATCAAATCTCAGCAATTCCGCTGGAATAAAGGAGCCGCCGAATGCGCCCGTAAACATGCCAACCGCCTGGCTTATAATCGCATAGATCGACCGTTCCGGTGGGTAAATCGTTTGCACGCTTTTTTCCATCTATTTAATTCTTCAGTGTTTCTCTCATTATTACTAGCTGCCTTGTTGAGCGTCCCTATGCTCTTCATCAAAGACGCTTATCCGGAGTACCAGTGGATTTTCAATTTGGGGGGCATATTCATTATTGGCTTTTTCTCAATTGGTCTCTTCTACTGGATTTCTACCCGCCAGCTACATGCTAACCAGCCCTGGCGGTATTATCTCGTACACTATCCGCTGTTCCTTATCATCACCATGGGGCTGTCACTGCACAATGCCATCGCGGTAGCCGAAGGATTATTAGGTTTTAAGTCTCCGTTTCTGCGAACTCCCAAATTCAACGTAACCAATGCCAAAGAAAAATGGAGTAGCAATGCGTATGTCAAGGGTAAGCTTAGTCCGCTAGTCCTACTGGAAGCAGCTTTAGCGATCTATTTCGCCTACGGCATTTATACTGGAATTCGCTTGGGTGACTTCGGCTTACTATTGTTTCACGGAATGCTGACGACTGGATTTGCCGCAGTGGCCTATTATTCTTTCCGCCAAGTGCGACATGCTTAGGCTTCGCCCAATATGCATTGGAATTAGTTCAGTTGTTCTGCTGAGTAGCATTTTTTTCATCACTTATTTTCTCCAGCGTTATGAGACGGTTGAATTACTGACAGTTTATACGCTAGCTTTCTTAGCCTACGTAGGTTGTGTTTTGCTTGCTCGTTCCAAACAGTCAATTTATCTTTTGTTAGGCGTTGCCGTGGTAGGCCGTTTGATTTTGCTACCCGCTCAACCCAATTTATCGGATGATATTTACCGCTTTGTGTGGGACGGGCGATTGCTGCAGCAGGATGTAAATCCCTTTGCTTATCTACCGTCAGAGCTAATGAATGGTAAAGCGGATAGTTTAGGAATTGATATTGACCCGGAACTCTACACCGCGCTGAACTCTCCCGATTATTACACTATTTATCCGCCCATCAACCAAGCCGTTTTTACGCTGGCGGTAAAGTTATTTCCCAACTCCTTGACCGGAAGCACCTGGGTAATCCGGGCTATTCTACTTTTGGCTGAATTGGGTACACTATGGTTACTTTTTCAACTGGCTAAACGCTACCGTATTTCCCAGCAGCAAGTACTCTGGTACGCTCTGAATCCACTAGCCATTCTGGAGATGACCGGAAACCTGCACTTTGAAGCGTTGATGATCTTCTTTTTACTAGGCAGTGTTTACTTGCTTGAAAAACAAAAATGGATTAGGTCAGCCCTACTGTTTGCCTTGGCAGTATGTACCAAGCTACTCCCACTGATGTTTCTTCCGCTTTACCTTCGTCGCTTAGGCTGGCAAAAAGTATTATTGTTCTATGCTGTGATAGGGATAGCTACATTACTAATGTTCTTACCACTTCTTTCTTCTGAGCTAATTGCTGGACTGCAAGGCAGCATTGGGTTGTATTTTCAAAAGTTTGAGTTCAATGCTAGCCTGTACTACATCGTCCGAGAGATCGGTTACTACTGGAAAGGGTACAATATTATTCAAACGGCTGGCACGCAATTAGCGGTTACTGCCTTTCTCCTAATAATACTTTATACATTTTTAGAAAGGAAAAAGCATGTTATGAGTGCCTTTGGTTGGGTTTGGTTGATTTATCTACTACTTGCTTTAACTATACACCCCTGGTACGTTTTGCCATTACTAGCTTTTACCGTACTTACCCCCTATCGCTACGCGGTGGTCTGGACATACTTCATTTTTCTTACTTACGCCGGGTACACTATTGATAATTTTCAGGAAAATCTCTGGCTAGTGTTTCTAGAATACAGTGTGGTGATTACCTGGTTAGGCTACGAGTTGTACCAGCGGCGACATCAGCACTCAAAATTTATGGCTAATCCCACCAAACTTTCCTGGGTTTTCTTATCAAAAAACAACTGACCTTAGTCATAGTTGTATTAATGAAATTATTTTTTGAATCACACAAACTTTTTGATATGAAAGAGCAGGAAGTATCGCAGGCACTGCGAAAAATTACCTATGGATTTTACATTGTAACTACCCGCAAGCCGAGCGAAGAAATGTCTACGCGCGACAAAGATTATATTGCTGCTGCTACCGTTAGTTGGGTTAGCCAAGCTTCGTTTGATCCTCCAATGGTCACGGTAGCCGTTCAGAAGCATACCGACTTACACGAGACCATTGAGAAAAGCCGAATTTTTGCCGTTAATATTGTCGGGAAAGATGATCAGGATATGCTGAAGCCTTTTGCCGAAAAAAGCACCATTGAAGGAGATAAAATCAATGGCTTCGCTTTTGAAGATGGCGAAACCGGAGCTCCTATTCTAAAGGATGTACCCGCGTATTTTGAATGTAAAGTAGTAGAAGACCTATCGAACGGCGACCATAGTATTTACTTGGGAGAAGTAGTCGGTGGGGAAACCCGCGATGCTGATGCAGTGCCACTGGTTGAGTGGGAAACCAATATGCATTACGGTGGATAATTTATTAAATAGAAAAGCCGCTGAGAATATGATACTCTCAGCGGCTTTCTTATGAATAAACTATTAGTAATTAGCGCTGCCTTCCACCAGGAACTGGAATCATGGATGGAGCAGTACTTCCTACGGGCTTAGAAGCATCTATCTGCTTGGCTGCATCCATTTTCTTAATGGCAGATAGGTTTCTAACTGGTTTAACTTCCGACTGAGTGGTCGATGGCGAATCAACTTCTGGCTTATCGGCAGTTGATTCATCGGTCTTATTATTTACCGCTACTTTCTTTACCGGAACAGTTTTTGCTTCCACTTCTTTCTTTTCAGAGGTAGCCGCTACCACTTTTTTCTCTACCGGGGCAACTGGCTTATTTACTTTAGCCTGAGGCTTGGTCGTTGCTCTTTTTGCTACCGGCACTATTTTCTTTGATACTTGTTTCTTCTCAGTAGTAGGTGATTTACTCATAGCTTTGTACTCCGCTTTTTTCTTGACTGGACGGCTCTCAGCTAGTCGAGAGTCTTTTTTCTTCTCAATAGGCTTAACTGCTACTTTCTCTGCTAAAGGCTTTTTACTGGCTACTACTGGCTGCGCTTTTACAGGCAAACCTAACTCTGCCGATTGATAATCAGCCACTTCTTTACTAATGATGTTTTTTACTCCAAAAAAGGAGAAAATCATTAAAGTCACTACGGCGGCCACCGTACGGATTGCTTTTACTTGAAAAGAAGATAAATTGTTACGCTTAACGATTTTCTGCTCCTTCAGCTTACCAGATAGTTGTTTAGCATATGTATTGTATTGGTCGGCTTCTTCTGCTTCAATATAGGCTACTAACATTGCTGAGCAGTGCGTGCAGTGAGCCAAATGCATTTCAACTTGTTGGCTTTCTGCGGCTTCTAATTGACCGTGTAGATAGCGACGCATACGCGAGCGAGATAGGTGCGTGCTAAACTTTGTGGACTTGCGATTATCGTTCATTCTTGTGGATTTAAAAATCATGAAACTGTTTACTTGGTAGCAGTATTCCAATTTTTGTACCCACTTGTATTTTATCCTTATCAGCGTATTCTTATTACCTCATTTCGCTTGTAAGATTGTTCTCTAAATCTACTATTAGATGCTTTTTACAGATAAGAATATAGTAGTCTATTATTTGATAAGTACAAAAAAAAAGAGATTATCTAAGACAACCTCTTCTCTACGTAACTATCTGATAGCTAATTGTATACCCTAAATTTTGCTAACTTTATTAGATGGAAGTAGTCAATTATTTATTGTGTTTAACTCACAAAGTGCTTTTTCGCTAATTTTGTCTACTCAATTTTAGGAAGTTTGCCTACTTTTTCCCTACGGATTAGGCATTTCCTTTACGTAATCAAAGTTTAACAGACGACTAAGACGGTCTACGTGCTCGTCTTGGCTAACGTTTTTTGTATAATCTTCTGCCAAGCGATCAGGTCCCATCACCATATTACGCTGAATAGTTTCATCGTCACGACTGTAATAGAGGGCTACAAAATCTTTATCACTAATTCCGAAGCGCCCTAAGGTACTATCTAGAAAATCTTCTAC
This sequence comes from uncultured Flammeovirgaceae bacterium, assembly GCA_937138955.1. Classification (GTDB taxonomy): domain Bacteria; phylum Bacteroidota; class Bacteroidia; order Cytophagales; family Cyclobacteriaceae; genus Tunicatimonas. The sequence continues at coordinate 10,914 of CAKZPJ010000294.1, forward strand.
TTCGGCTTGCTCTTGGGCAGCGAAGCCAACGTAGGTAACACTTTCGTGCTCTTCAATTAAGTGGCGAGGGTAGTTGGCCACGGCTAACTCACGAAACTGCTGATCGTCTTGCTCGTTTTCAAAGTACGAGATCATCACATATGGATTCATCATCAAAAAATTATAGTGGTTCGAAACACTCAGTAGTCAACTAGACCACAAGCATACTAAATGGTAGCCAGGTAGAAAACTACTGAAATTAACTGAGCACTTAACCTAAAAAAATTAATTGCTTATTAGTTAACCACACTGTATGACTTCTGTTCTAAAACTCAACCCGATAGTTGAGTACAGGAATTAAACCCAGTTGAAATGAATCAACCATGCTGCCTTCTGATGAACTGTAGAACCGAGTAAAAATATTAGCCCGATTAATCACATTTTGCACGTCTAAGGAAAGCGTACTAGAGAACTGCTCTCGGTTCCAACGGTAGCTCACCCGAACATCAGGACGAAAGTAGTCCGGCACTTGAGCGGAATAAGCTTGATTCCAGATTGGTACGGCTCGACCCACATCCTGTGATGCTGCAATATCTACTGGAGTATAGCGGTTGCCTCCTGCCCACAATAATCGCACATTAAATCCCAATACGTTATTTTTGTTTTTTCCTACTGCAAACTCTTTCCCTCCCAAAAAATTGACCACATGATTTCCGTTAAAGCGCGTGTTAAACTCCTGCCCATTCAGGGGAGTGTATTTTGATTGAAACAGTGAGGTGGTGAGCATGAAGTAATAATTCTGGGTAAAGAACTTTTCTAGCGTAAGCTCTACTCCGTAATTTCTTCCGGTACCATTGTTAGTTAGGGGGAAATCTACGATACCTTCCTGATAGTTAATCAGTGAATAAGCACTGTATTGTGGTATGCCCGAACCAGTTGATAAGCCAATGGGTACATCGTAAAGTTGTTGGTAGTAAGTTTCTACTTTCAGTCGTAAATCGTCACGCAACGTTCGCTCGTACCCGAGCACATAGTGGCGAGATTTAGTTAAATCCAGATTGCGATTGGGCTGAGAATAGGGTTCGTTTTCATTAAGGCGAAACGTAGCAAAATAATTTACTATCGGATCTAGACGACTGTGAACTCCAAAGCCAGCACTTAGGGTTTGTCCTGGGGCAAATGCCCAGCGAGCCCCAATTCTCGGTTCCAGACTTTGATTATCATTTAACCTAAAATACATGTGGTGCAACCCCGCATTGAAAGTAAGTGCCTCACTCGCCCGAAATTGCCACTGGGCGTAACTCTGCCAAAGTTGGGTACTCCCATCGCTATCTACTTCCGTAAACGATAGCGTGTCTCTAGCTCCTTCTGCCAGCAGATCAAAATTAAGATGACTGCCAATTACTCCGGTGCGTAGCGTATGGCGCGCGTTAAACTTATGATTTAGCAGTAGCGAAGCCCGTAAAGAAGATTTCTGAAACTGCTCTTCAAAGCGATAGTTAAACGGTGGCTCATCATCAGAATACGCGTTTAGCGTCTGAGAATAAGAAAAAATAGATTCCAGATAGGTACGTTTTCCGAAGAAGTACACGTGAGATAAGCCCGCCGTACCCATATTATACCGAAATGACTCTTGGTCTTCCGGATCGTCTATATCCTGTCGGCTTAAGCCTCCTATTCCCCATAGCGAAAAAGAACCCGCTTTTTGGGTAGGTACATGAATTTTAAATGCTGCATCTTGGAAATTAGGGATTGCATCGCCACTTACTTCAATGCCTAACTGACTTAGTACGGCGAGCGTAGAATAGCGGTAGTTAACCAGATAAGAAGCTTTGCTGTTCTCACTGAACGGTCCTTCGGCAGCAAAGTCTACACCCAACACTCCGGCCTGAAAAGCATACTCTCGTTTTTCGTTATTGCCTTTACGCAGCTTGATATCGAACACCCCTGAAGAAGCATTGCCGTATTCGGCGGGAAAGGCTCCGGTGTAAAAGTCAGAATTGTCCAACATATTTACGCTCAACATACTGATACCTCCGCCCGAAGCTCCTTCTTCCCCAAAGTGATTAGGATTAGGAACTTCTACCCCCTCAATGCGCCATAATAAACCTCGAGGTGAATTTCCCCGAATGACAATGTTATTAGACTCATCGTCGTTGGAAACTACTCCGGCAAACGAAAGAGCCATTCGGGCCGGATCATTTATACTGGCGGCGTAGCGTTTAGTTTCTTCTACGGTAAACGAGCGGGCACTTACGTAAGCAAGGTCATTATTGGGTTTTCCCTTCTCCTGGTCGGCAGCCGAAATTACAATCTCATCCATTTGCACGAGTGACTCGGTCAAGCGAACAGTCAGTATAACTTCTTTACCGGAACCAACCACAAGTTCGGGGATAATTGCATTTTCGTAACCAATACTGGTTATCAATAAAGTGTGCCGGCCAATGGGTACGTTTGGTATTCGGAAACTGCCATCGGCATCAGTACTACTACCCAATAGTGGCTCAGAATTCTGCACTACAATATTGGCTCCTATAACTGCGGCTTGCGATTGCTGGTCAATCACTCGTCCTCGAATGGTTTGAGTAAGCTCTTGGGCTACTAACAGTTTAGCAAAAAATAGAAGAGAAAGCGTTAGCAGAACTTTTTTTGTCTGCAGTCTGCGATTCTTACGAATGGCCGATTTTGGATATAGCTTTTCGTACTGACGCACTGAGTTCTCCCAGCCTTGGGCATAACTACACTGAAGAAAGCGGAGTAATTGTAAGGCTTGATATTTTTCTTTCATGAGAGAGAATCAGTAAAGAGTGAAGGGTGATTGATGAAATACAAATAACTGATAGTCAGAAATTTACTTTTTGATACGAATAGAACTTAGCACGAATACAATTTTAGAAGCGTAACCCTACGTTAAAACCAGCCCACATTTGCACGTTGGTACGATCTTGCTGAAACCCAGTAGATCCCCTCGTTATATTTGTTCTACCATCGTAGGTATGATTGAAGAATGTATAGGGAGCTAGATTACTACCAATGGTTCCATCGTTGTTTACTACTTCTGATACTAGCACATTAAATGTAGGCGCAGCAAATAAGGCGAAGTTCTGAGAAAGCTGTTTAGAGAATCCGACTCGAAATGTATTAAGTAAATTGAGATTCTGATTATTACTAAATATTCGATTATCTTCTTCGTAAACCTGCTGGGCTAGTAAGTCTATTGAGAGATCAACGGTTGGTGATAATGCAGTAACGTGTCCTACTCCGTAGCCCAATCCGTAGCGGAAATCAGTATCGGTAAACTGCGAGCCAAATGAGAAAATGTTATAGAACTTTCGTACTCCTATTTTAAAGGCGACATTAGCGTGCATAGCTTCGCCGCCCCAAACTTCTACTGCCCGGTAGCCATTTCTGCGGACGATACTTAGGAAACCAATTGGTACTCCATCAATACTATCGGCTACATTGAGAAAACTAAGTTGAACTCCTTTAACATTGCGGGCGATATTTATGAAACCGCTTCCTTGAAAACCGTTTACATCTCCGGTGGCCACATTAGCAAAGCCGGCGAGCTGTGCGCCGTCTACGTCATGAGCGTAATTTCCAAAACCCGCAAATTGACCACCTTTCAACTGACCAGCTGTTATATTAGCAAAACCGGCGCCCTGCACAGTATGGGCATTCTGAGTAGTAATGTTGGTGAATCCAGCAAATTGCCCACCTCGAGTATATCCGGTTGATAAGTTTAACAACCCAGCCCCTTGAATACCTTGTAGTGAGTCCAAGTTTGTATTAAGAAATCCAGCGAACTGTCCGCCCTCTAATGTACCTCCGTTCAGGTTAACAAAACCCGCTGCTTGTATGCCTGTTACCTCATTTTTTACCAAATTGAAGAATCCGGCGAACTGAGCCCCATTCACAAAATCATTTTCTACATTTCCGAAGCCCGAAGCTTCTACGCCGTCTAATCCGGCAGAATAACCGATTAATGCGTGCAACGATATACGGTTTACGTACTTTCCGGCTTGAAGGCCATTGGTACTAAGAGGATAGATAAGACCAAAGTGAACTGGACTTTTTTTGTAGGGCGATTCATCCGGCAAATAATCAAAGATAGCACTGTTCATTCCCCGCCGAATGGTTTGAGTGATCTTCTTAAATACAGTATTATCTGACGAGCCAGAATCGCTTATTCGCTTGTTTTGCTCACTATTCTCTTGTTCAGTGGGTATTTCCGCAGCCTCTTCTTTCACCGAAGTAGTATCAATGGATGGTGCGGTTTGAACGGAATCTTCAATTTTCTCTGAGCTTTGCTCTTCTGGCTCAGAGACTTCCTCAGATGAATCACTAGTCGGGAGATGGTTTCTTTGGGAACCTTCGGATAGTAATCCGTCAGGTTCAGAGTTACTGGATGGCACCTCACTAATCTGAGTATTATCAGTCGCAGAGTCAGGCTCTTCTTCTAGCAGCACATTAGCTTCAGTAGAGGCAGATGGTTCAGCTATTGGTACCTGAGCGCTCGATTTTTCCGCGTTGGATGAGGAGTTAGGGCTCGATGTTTTTTCTACTTCTGGTTCCGTGATGGGTTGCACGGTCTTTCCAACATCATTCTTTAGCACAATCTGGCCATTCACCAATTGATACGATAAACCGGTATCGCTAAGAGCAGTGTTCAGCACTTCACTTAAGGGGACATTCTGAAAGTTTAGCGTTACCGACTGCTCAATCGGTAGCTCGTTGTTGAGATAGGCAAATTTTAGTCCGTATTGCTCCTGTAGGTCAGTAAGCACTTCCTGCAACGTAGCATTCTGATAGGTAACTGATACTTTCTGTTGAAGAATATCCGCTTGGGGAGGATACCAACTACTAAGGCATAGCAGTAGCAGCCCTCCGATAAAAGAGTGTGTTGAAACGGTCATTATTTTAGTTTTTTATATTCTAGTATCATACACCCTTATTGCGCTTGGAAATCAA
>CAKZPJ010000295.1 GCA_937138955.1 uncultured Flammeovirgaceae bacterium
AAATTTGGGGTAAAAACTACACCCAAGCCCAAATGCTAGATATGGAGTATGATCCGGCACCACCTATAGAAGGCGGCAGTCCCGAAAAAACCGATGGTGTAGTTCACTGGATGCTGGAAAGTATGTACACAATGGGACTCGCCCCACTTCGCGATAGTTTAGAAAATGTAAAAAGCAGACGTTAGACTGTTTATAATTTATCATGATCAAAATTTATTATTATGAACCGATTTTGTGCTACAATTACCATTTTAGTTTTTCTAATGGGTTGTCAAACATCCTCTTCTAATGAGGATGATGCAAACCTAACCCAAGCTCAAGAAATCTACTCCGATGCCATGGATATTCATGATGAAGTAATGCCTCGTATGGGCGAGCTTATGCAATTGCGACGAGCAGTAGAGACACAAATAGATTCACTTAATCAGCTAGATTCAGTAGCTTACGCTGATACGGTGCAGTATATGCAGCATATTGTTGACAATCTGCGATACGCCGACCGAGGCATGATGCAATGGATGCGTAATGTGAAGAAAGTTCCAGGCTTAGAGGAGGAAGGGCAATCCGAATTTCAAGATAAAATCTCAATAGAAGAAGCCGATACTACCAATGTTGTTCAGGTGCAAAAAAGCCAGAAGACAGTTATTGAGCAAGTAAAACAGCAGATAGAAAGTAGTATTGAAGAAGCTAAAGCGGTGCTAGGTATTGAAGGGGTGTGAACTATAAATTGGGTCGGCTCTTAGATTTGTATTGCAAATTATCACTAAAAAGCCGACCCTGATATTGAATACACTATCATCTTTTTGCGAGGAGCAGTTTCCCAACCCAGTCTACCATTGCCGTTTCTTTCCCTCCGGGGAAATTCGGAAATGTTAACTCACCAGCATTGTTGGTTTGGATAATGTCATTTTCTGCGTCAGACCATTCGCCAGTTCGTGGATTAAACCATTGTGCCTCATACGCGGCATTCTTTTTTAGGTTTTTTACCTTCTGATGTTGTGCTTCTTTCTCAAAATATATCAAGGCGTATTCGTTATCGGGTGTCTTAATCATATGCGCCCATCCCTCCAACTTTTGAGGACTGAACCCCGGTCTGATTCTTAGCGGAAGATCTTCGTTGGAAACTTCCAATTCCTGGTATTTGAGGTTCTCTGAGAATAATAACTTTGTGCTGAACCTCGCTTGATGTTTTATAAGATCGTAATGAAGGGTTTCCCATGGTGGGGGGTATGACTTAGTGTAATCTTCTCCGGGGCCAGTGCACCACCTACTTCCCGTTCCAATTATATGACCCGCTAGGCCTCCATTCATCATATGTCCGTATAAATGTGTCCTGGCAAAATAGTTGTCTCGCTCTGAGTTCATCTCTACCCGTTCTCCATCGACATGATTTTCAATCCAACCAACATAATACGGCTCATTACAGTAGCCAGGAATGGGTGGTTTTACTTTCATAGCTGTTTCCAGCTTTTGCTCCATGGTATGATCTTTTGGCCGATTCCCAACGGAGTGAGCTTGTAGCCAGGGATTATCGGTTATATGTCCAAATATTTCGTAGGTAGAATAGGCTCCCATGAGTACGGTTGGCTGCCCAAAAGGCATTCCTGTACTATTGGTGTAATAGGTATACCAATCATTGAATGCTTCTTCCCATTTTTCGGCAGGAATGGTGAGATCGACAATATCATAATGCAATAAGCTATATATCATATTCATGGTACCATATCTGGCTGCAATATAATTCATATACCTTGAGAAAGACCTCGGCCAATCGTGATAAGCCTCCCATATTGGACCAGCATCCCTGCGTACTGTTTCAACATAGGGTGCAATTCCATTATCGTTGAGATAGAACATTTTTTTGTCTAAATCTTGGAAGTAATCAGGGTTCAGCCGGTCGTAATTAGGGCATACATTATCAGCCCCTTCGCATTTTCCGGGGAAAAGGAAAGCCCGGTGTCCGTTATCGCTATGCATTGTCATACATACTCCGTCGTGCGGGGTTTTGCCCGAGCGGATTAAAATCCCGGTGCTGTCGTACATGTTTTTGCCACCATTATCCGACCAGTTGGGCAGTGCCGTTATTATCCCGATTGAATTAAACCCTAGTTCTTTCAACCAATGGATACCTCCTTCAAAAGAAAAATTTGTGGAATCGGGAGTATAATCAGCCGGTATGGATTGACCAGTTAGGGGATATCGCCAGGTCGGGGCCCCCCACCAGGTATCGGCTAACATATAGAAAGGAGTGCCATCAGCATACTGCCAAGCGTGCCCCGATGCAGTAGCTTGAATGAACCCTCGGCGGTTTGTGTTTTCAGACAGTTCTTTTTCTTCCCAGGTTTCGACCACAAAACTGCCGGAGTGACTATTTAGCCCATTATCGCTTTGATTAGAAGCTGACACCCAACTCCAAGTTCCAGGGGTAGTTCCTAATAAGCGAACTTTAAACACATCATCTCCATCCCAAAATCCCCATACTTTCTTTTCAAAGCCATCAGGCCCTTGCAGTATTACCCAGAATTCAACATCGGTATAGGGGTTTGAATAACTTTTCTCAGACTTAAATGCGTATTCTACGGTTTCCCATACATGGACTGTTTTTGCTGAACTTTTTTCATTTCCTGAACAGGACGGTAAGTACGCCGAAAACAACAAAATATACCATACTGAAAATTGGTGAAGTTTTAGCATATCTGATTTATATATGGGTTTCGTAGCAATTCGCTGACACAGAAGTGCAATGAAATAGATTAGCCAACGTAGAGATAAGTTGAGTGTGGGAATATTGCAGCAAATGACCTCACGAACTTGCAATTACGATTATAAGTAATTAGGCTATCAGTACCAACGGTTTAATAATAATTCTGCTAAGTCTGGTTGTCCTGCTTAAGAACTGCTGGCAGTACATCTATTTGTTCTGCTAGAGATAGAAAAACTATGCCTTCTGATGTGAGGGCTAATAGATAATCACTTTTTTATTTGTAATCATTCTAAATAGATTTATCTTTGACTTCTGTATGACGCAATTGTTTTCCACAGATTTAGGCCGTACTTATCAATCCGATCAAGATCGGTGTTATTACTTGCACTTTCAGGGTCGAGAACTACCAATGAGTGTTTGCTCGTTAATTGCCTTCAAAAGAAAGGTGGATACGGTAGATTTGGTCAAAATGCTAACTGACGAATCAGATTACTCAGATATTGCTTTGGTGACTACCTGTCAGCAGGAAGCTATCTTTTTGTTGGGCATACGCGAGGTGATTGACCTAAAAGAACTGTTAGCAGGTACGTTGGTGATGCTGGAATTGAACAGTATACTTCACCAGCAGCTAAATTGTGGTATTTCCTAAATAAACATTATTACTTTAATTACTATGAAAGACTTAATGCGGCAACGTACTTCTATTAAACCAGAAATTGTCAACATACTAAATGAGCAGGTACGTATTGAGGCAACTGCTTCTGCTGCCTATTTAGCAATGGCAGCCTGGTGCGACCAACACGGCTGGGAAAATAGTACCGAACACTTCTATACGCAAGCTGACGAAGAGCGCATGCACATGCTAAAGTTGTTTCGCTACGTGAGTGACATGGGTGCTGCTGCTCTTTCGCCCAAGGTGGAAGAAGTGCCACACGACTTTAGTTCATTACGTGAAGTCTTCGAGGCTGCTTTAGAGAATGAGATCCACGTGACTGAATCAATTAATAAGATTGTAGCGGCTTGCCGTAATGTGAATGACTTTGCTACCGAAAGCTTTATGCAGTGGTACGTGCAGGAACAAACAGAAGAAGAGTACGTAGCCCGCCGAGCAGTAGAGTTATTTGATATTATGGGCGATTCCGGTATGGACTTGTTGCTAATTGATGAGCGTATCCCCAAAATCGTCTACCAGGAATCAGGAGAAGAAGAAGCATAAGAAGATTTAGTTAAACAGTACCGAGCATGACTTTAGAATCGCAACCCTACGCGGAAGATAAATGCACACTGGGAAGCCTTGACCGAAAATCAGGGC
>CAKZPJ010000296.1 GCA_937138955.1 uncultured Flammeovirgaceae bacterium
AAGCGGGAATATTACTTTTGCTGATAACAATCAACGAGGGGACATTCGGCTACTAACCGAATCACCACTATTGATTCCACCGGGAGAAACTGAGGCTTTTATTGACTTTGAGCTACTGGAAGATTTTGATTTCGAAAGTGAACCCGAAGCTATATCTATCACTTTAACGGATATTTTAGAAGGCAACGCTCAGCTTAGTAGTATTGCTAACGAGCGTATCTATCAGCATCGAATTGAAGAAAATGAGTACGAATTGAATCTACGCTGGGATCAAAATATCTCAGCCAATATAGACCTCGTTGTTGAACTTCCGAATAATGGCGTATTAATTAGCGATAATACCAACGGACTCGAAAAAGTAGTAATTGGTAATGTTGACCAAAATACTTCTTACCTAGTCACCGTCTGGTATCTAGAAGGTTCCGAGCCAGTTGACTACGAAATCGCGTATCAGCAGGCCGGTAGCGAGGCTCAAGTTCTCCAACAAGGTCAATTCCAAGAAGACGAAGCTAGCGAAGACTTTTCACTTACTAGTGGTGAAGGAACCCACCAATACAAGCTAATACGATCCGATACCGAACTGGTGCTGATTCCTCGATAATATCAATTTCCGAAAGCTGTACTTGAAGTACGAAGTACAGCTTTTTTTATGTTTGAAAATTATCTACCTGGGAGTAGGCTTCTATTAGTTTGATTTCACCTTCTTTACCCGGCATAGAATTTCCGTGCTCCATCCCCATTATACCGCGATAGCCCTTTTCGTGAATAAATTTAAAAACATTCTTATAGTTAATCTCTCCGGTAGTCGGTTCTTTCCGCCCAGGGTTGTCACCAATCTGAAAGTACGCAATCTCATCCCAAGTAAGGTCAATATTACGAATCATATGCCCTTCATTTTTTTGCATATGATACGCATCAAAAAGAATCTTGCAGGCAGGGCTATTTACTCCTTTACAGATTAAATACGTCTGGTCGGAATATCGTAGAAACAAGTTAGGGGAATCACTCAGCGGTTCTAAAACCATCACCAAGCCGTGGGGTTCAAAAATATCTGCCGCCTGGCGAAGAGCCTCAATTACGTTTGCAGTTTGAATACCGATCGGGATATCTCGCTGGTAATTACCAGGTACTACTGTCATCCAGGTAGCGTTGCAGCGCTTGGCGACATCTACTGCTCTTCGGCAACCATCTAGAAAAATATCAATGTATTCCTGCTTACCAGCAGCCAAGGTATTTGCTCCGTTGCCGCCTTTGTCAATAACAAACACGCCCATTTCCATATTCCGATTGCCCAGCGTTTGCCCAATTTTCTCCTGCATCGCTACGGTGCGCTTCATCATGCCATTATCTTCCAAGGCCGTAAACCCAACATCCGCCATAAAATTGAGTTGGTCTATAACATCCTCGCCTGCGTGGTTTTTAAACATCCCGAAATGAGGGGCATATTTCATCTGAAATGATCGCTTTTCGGGTGGTAAAGTTGTCTTAGCAAAAGTATTAGCCGACAAAGCTCCCGCCCCAGTAGCTAGGGCACTCGTTTTCATAAAGTCTCTTCTTTTCATACTAATTAGGTTGTTAAATGAGTAGTAAAAATACCAAATAACACTTTAAGTAACCAGAACACTATCAGAATAGTCTAATCTGAACTGCGGAACTCATTACGCTTTCATCATGATTTCGGTTGACGGAAGTAATTACAAAAGTGTGTTTCTTTCTGAAAATCCCGTTTCGCTCTCCCTCCTTAAATGTTAGCTGAGGATAATAGCTTTTAGAAATCATAGTAGTTGGATCACTAATATTAGGTGGCTCGCTTCCTTCAGCACCATAAACCACATAATAGCAATTGCTTTTCTGATGAATATTAGGCTGCCATTGCATTAGTACTTCTGACTTATTACGAGCAATAATGATATTTTGCGGTGGGGAAGGTATGTCTTCTTGATGCCAAGGCATAGAAGGTATTAGTGCTGGATATTTGAAACTTCCACTTTGCAAGCGATCATTAATTCCTAAAGGATTATCTCTGAAGGAGCGGGCACTAAAAAAAATACTTCCATCTACCTGAAAACTTTTCCGGTTTAAAGAAACTTGATCAATAATTTGGTAAGGATCGTTCCAAAGCGAGTCTTCTGGGCGACCTATTTTATATGCTGCATGACCAATATAAAGCTGACGTCCGTACGTATTCTTCACCCACCAATCCAGCAGTTTCTGATAATCAGCTAACTCAAAGCCAATTCCAAAGTACAACTGAGGAGCTACGTAATCGATCCATCCGTTTTTTAGCCAAGTAATTACATCAGCGTAGAGATCATCGTAGCTGGTTTGCTGGGCTTGGCTATCGGAACCTAGCGGATCAGCATCCGCATTTCTCCATACTCCAAAAGGACTAATACCGAAACGAATGTTTGGTTTTACCGCTTCAATACTATCGTGAACTGATTGTATAAACTGATTCACATTATCCCTTCGCCAATCAGCTATCGTATCGAACTCAGCACCGAAGCGGGTAAAACTTACATTATCTAAAAATGACAAGCTATCGATGCGGTACGGATAGAAATAATCGTCGAAATGCAACCCGTCAATATCGTAGCGATTTACAATATCCATAACCACGTTTAGAACATACTGCCGTACTTCCGGTAACCCCGGATCGAGGTAGGTGTGTTTTCCGTAGGGAACCACCCATTCAGGGTAATCAAAGAAAATATGCTGATCGCTAATATCGCCTTGCTGGTAGTTGAAAATGGCTCGGAAAGGATTGACCCAGGCGTGAAATTCCATCTGCTGCCTACGGCATTCCTTAATCATGAATTCTAGAGGATCGTATATAGGATTAGGGGCCCTCCCCTCTACTCCGGTGAGCCAGCGCGACCAAGGTTCGTATTTTGATTGATAAAGTGCATCAGCACTGGGGCGCACCTGGACAATAAGCGCATTCATGCCATTTGCCTTGTGAAAGGTAACCAGATCGGCAAATTCTTGCTGTTGCTCTAGGGTAGTTAAGCTAGATGAAGATGGCCAGTCAATATTGGCTACTGTAGCCACCCATACTCCTCGGAATTCTCGTTTGGGTGGATAACTTTGAGAATAGCCAGAGAAGCTGATAACTGTTAAGATGAAGAAAGAAGTAATTAGATTAGAGGAAAAAAGCTCTCGGTAATAGAAAATAATATATCTAACTAGTAGTTGAAAAAATAAATAGAATTGGACCATAGATATGACATATCAGTCAATACGCTAAAGTAAATTGTAAAAGTTACTGCGCCGTTAGTATATCTGCAAGATACTATTACTTATTAGTAATTTTTATAATCTCGTAAGCATGTGAATGATTTGATCTTGTAATTACTGCTACCGCCAAAGTTTTAACTAAGATTGCAGAAATTATGCGTATCGAGTTGTAATTTCACCGTCAACACCGACTCCTCCATCTATGTCTAAACTAAATTTTAAAGAACAAGTTTTCCCACACCTGCTATCGGTTGCCATTCTGGTAATAATTACCATACTGTTCTTCAGCCCTATGTTTTTTGGCAGCAAGGTTATTGAACAATACGACGTAGTGCAGGGTATTTCTTCCGGGCAAGAAATTAAAGAATATCGGAAAAAAACCGGGGAAGAGGCGCTTTGGACCAATTCTATGTTTGGGGGAATGCCCGCATATTTAATCAATATTAAGTATGAAGGCGACGGAATTATCAATTTTTTTCAGAAGGTTTATTCCTTAGGGTTTCCCCGACAGGCCGAAGTGATACTAAAGTGCTTCCTAAGCTTTTATATTCTGCTCATTATTTTCGGAGTCCGCCCCTATTTGGCTTTGGCTGGAGCCGTGGCCTACGGATTAGGGACATTCAACATTGTAAGCCTGGAAGCCGGGCATATTTGGAAGGTAGAAGCTATCGCCTACATGCCACTGGTGCTGGGTGGTATCCATCTGACTTACCGTGGCAAATTACTGGGCGGATTTGCCCTTACGGCTTTAGCGTTGGCACTGGAGATTGATAGTAATCATTTACAAATTACCTACTACCTGCTTCTACTGGTCATCTTTTACGGTATTGCGATGCTGGTACACGCCATTCGCCAGAAAGAACTGAAACCCTTTCTGATTCGCTCGGGTATTCTGGTAGCGGCAGCCTTATTGGCAGTAGGTACTAACTTGGGTCGTATTTGGAACACGTACCAGTACGGTCAGTACTCTACCCGGGGGCCATCGGCTTTAGTAAAAGAGAATGAAAGCAGTCAAGATGGTTTAGACCGAGACTACGTTTTCAATTACAGCTTAACAATGGCTGAAACCATGACCCTGTTCGTACCCGACTTTTCGGGCGGAGCTACTGGGAGGAATATTGGGATGGATTCTAATTTGGGTGAATTTCTTCAGCAAGCTAATTTAAACCGACAGCAGATTCAAAATTTTGTGCAAAACGCGCCTACCTACTGGGGTGGCAAAATTAGTACGGCGGGCCCTACCTACGCCGGAGCAATTATAGTTTTTCTATTCTTTATCGGTTGCTTCTTTGCACCTCAACCGCATCGCACTTGGCTTATAATTGCTACGATTTTCTCCATTATGCTCACCTGGGGTAAGTTCTTCCCTTCGTTTAATTATCTGCTGTACGATGCTCTACCCGGCTACAATAAGTTTCGAACGGTAGAAATGGCAATGGTGCTTGCCCTGCTTTGTATTCCGTTCTTGGGCTTGCTTGGTCTTGAGTCTTTGCTTCGCAGTAGCTGGAATGACAAAATCCGTAAGAAATTCTTAATCGCGACCGGAGTCCCAATTAGTATTCTGGTACTTCTTATCGTATTAGCGGGATCGTTCAATTTTGAAGGTTCGGTAGATAGTCGCTACTTAGCCCAGCAGGGAGGGGATTTGATCGTCGATGCTTTGCAAGACGATCGAGCGGATCTACTGAGAAGCGATGCTTTACGCTCGTTAGTATTTTGCTTACTTGCGGCAACAGCTATATTTTTTTATAAACTGGAAAGGCTAAAATATTTGGGACTTGCCGCAGTGTTGGCACTACTATCCACCGTTGATATGTGGTCGGTAGCTAAGCGGTTTCTTACCGAAGAAGACTATGTGCGAGAACGCAATCGCTTCGCAGCTACCACCGCTTCGGAAGCGGATAATTTTATTTTACAGCAAAATGCTTCCCGAGCCAGAGTGCTAAATCTGCAAAACCCGTTTAACGATGCCGTAACGTCTTACTATCATGCTTCAGTGGGTGGTTACCACGGAGCCAAACTGGGTCGCTACCAAGACCTGATTGAATCCCACTTGGGTAATGAAGTCAACCAAGCGATTCAAACCCTACAGCAGGGTCAGCGAACCTTTGAGAACATCCCCGTCTTGAATATACTGAATACTCGCTACTTCAAAGCGGGTGAAGCCCAGAACGCCGTTCTTGTGAACGACCAAGCGCTGGGAAATGCCTGGCTTGTCAGTCAAGTGCAAACCGTAGCGAATGCTGAC
>CAKZPJ010000297.1 GCA_937138955.1 uncultured Flammeovirgaceae bacterium
TCTCTTCCGTAAAACTCTTGCATGTAGCCGACCATCACTACGTTAGGCGGAGTTCCTATAATGGTGGTGGTCCCACCAATATTCGCTGAATAGGCGATACAGAGCATCAGTCCCAAAGCAAATTTTCGGTAACCGGCTTGGGCTTTTTCTGACTGCTGATCTTCTAGCAAATCAATGACCGATACGGCAATGGGTAGCATCATTACGGTAGTGGCCGTATTAGAAATCCACATGCTCAGAAAAGCTGTAGCCAGCATGAAGCCTAGAATGATTCCGTTGGCATGCGTTCCCGTGAGGCGAATTAAATTTAAGGCAATGCGGCGGTGCAGATTTCGCTTTTCCATGGCTAGGGCGATTAAGAAACCACCCATAAACAGAAAAACGATAGGACTGGCGTAAGGTGCCGTTGACTCAGCAATAGGGAAGACACCAAGAATAGGAAAGAGAATAAGCGGCAGCAAAGCCGTAACCGGCAGCGATACTGCTTCTGTAACCCACCACAGCACCATCCATCCGGCTACCGCTAAAACTCTGGTAGCATTGGCATCTAGCCCATCGATAGAAACTAGGAAATAGATGAGTAGAAATAGTACTGGGCCTAACAGCAGCCCAACAGTTTTAGTACTAACCAGTGATGTTTGTTGCTTATCTGCCAATAGACCCGCGTTTTACATTTTTTTGAAAAACCTAAATTAGCGGATTTTCTGAAGAAGTGAAATATGAAGTATCCCGTCGGCTACGACATATTCAAAGCACAAGGTGCTAATCAAAGCAACTCTTCCACAATCTTATCCACCGTCATACCTTCGGCTTCCGCTTTAAAATTGCGGACGATGCGGTGGCGTAAAATAGGTTTGGCTACGGCTTGCACATCTTCAATATCGGGCGAATATTTCTGGTTAAGCAGAGCATTGCACTTGGCAGCTAGTACTAAATACTGCGAAGCCCGCGGACCCGCTCCCCACTCCAAAAAGTTATTGGCTACTTCGCTGGCTTTAGCCGAAAATGGACGGGTTTTATTGGCCAAACCTACGGCATATTCCACCACATTATCGGCAATAGGTACGCGACGCACTAAATGTTGATACTCTACAATTTGCTCACCTGTAAGCACCTTCTCCACTTCGTACTCTGAATCCGTAGTAGTGGCTTTTACAATATCTACTTCCGAATCATAGCTAGGATATGTTAGCTGGATATCGAACATAAAACGGTCAAGCTGGGCTTCGGGTAGGGGATATGTTCCTTCTTGCTCAATCGGGTTTTGAGTGGCCAGCACAAAAAATGGTTTATCCAGGGGATAATCTGCTCCGGCTACCGTTACTTTGTATTCCTGCATGGCCTCCAGTAGAGCCGCTTGGGTTTTAGGGGGAGTTCGATTGATCTCATCTGCCAGAATAATATTGGCAAAAATGGGTCCCTTAATAAATTTAAAGTTTCGGTCTTTATCAATAGTTTCCGCCCCCAAAATATCTGAAGGCATTAAATCTGGGGTAAATTGAATTCGGCTAAAGTCTAAGTTTACGGCTGAAGCAATAGTATGGATCAGCAACGTTTTAGCTAAGCCAGGAACCCCAATAAGCAGACTATGACCCCGACAAAAGAGCGAAGTGATAAGCAGCCTTACTACTTCGTCTTGCCCAATGACAACCTTTCCAATTTCTTCACTTAAACGGCGATAATCTTCGTGTAAACGGTCGGCGAGGGCCACTTCCGATGAGGTGGAATCCATAGAGATACGTAGAGTTTAATGGTTTATAGCTGATTGTGCCGATACACTGGACACACTAAAGTGTGTAAACGCTTCGATACCGAAATGGTTTAGATGCTATTATCTACATCGCAGTGATCGTATTCCGGATCAACCTCAATATAGACCTGCTTCCGGGCATCTCCAAACCACTCTTGCATTAATCGCGCTCGTTTCTCCTGCAAAGCCGCATTGTAAATTTTCTGGTAATCGTCTTTTAGATTAGCTACGTGGGGCTTAGACTTTGATTTAAGATACAGAATTCGTACAGCAGGCTCACCCGCGGGTGTTCGGTATACTAATGGCTTCGTAATGGCTCCAATGTCCATAGTATCAATAGTGAAGAAGATGACTGGGTCAAGATTCTCGGTAGAAATCCGATTAGAACCGTCGGCACCAAGAAAAAATCCACCACTACCTGGGGCACCCGACTCACCTTTTTCATCGGAATATTCTTTGGCAGCCTTTTCAAAAGTGATGGTATCGGTCATAATCTGAGTTCGCAGACTATCCAAAAACTCTTCAGCCGCCTTCACATCTAACTCCGAAGAATTGGGCTTAATAAGAATATGGCGACTGCTATAGCGATTACCCCGACGTTCTATCAACTCAATTAGGTGAAAGCCAAAAGCTGATTCAATAGGCTGGGAGAGATCACCCGCTTCCATTTTGAGAGCTGCCGCTTCAAATTCCGGCACAAACTGGCCTCGTTCCACAAAGCCTAACTCTCCGCCGTACTGAGCCGAACCCGGATCATTAGAAAATTCTTTAGCAAGCGTAGCAAAATCTTCGCCGTTCAGAACGCGCTCCCGAATATCTTGTAATTGCTTGCGGGCAATCTCCTTTTGAGCTCGGCTTACGGTAGGTTCTTTCACAATTTGGGCTACGGCCACCTCAGAAGAATAAAAAGGTAAGCTATCACGAGGAATAGCGTTAAAGAACTTTCGGACTTCCGCCGGAGTAACTTCAATATCTTGCGCAATGGTACCTTGCATCTCCTGCACAACCAACTGGTTACGAATGTCATCCCGCATTTCTTCTTTCAGTTCCCCGATTGACTTGCCAAACTGCTCTTCAATAGTTTCTTCACCGTAGCGGTTCGTCATCATCTGCATCCGACGATCCAGGTCTAGTTCAACTCGGGCGTCTTCTACAACTACTGAGTCAATCTCAGCTTTGGCTAGCAATAACTTTTCTACAACAAGTTGCTCCAGCACTTGGCACTTAGTAATATTCCCGAAGTCAGGGTTTGCTTGTGCCTCCCGGTAAGAAGCTTCTAAATCCGACTTTAGCACTATGTAATTATCTACTTTAGCCACAATCTTGTCGATCATGGTTTCTCCACTGTACTGAGCTATACTAGCTAGGGGCGTTAAAAGTAATAATAGTAAAGGCAGTAATTTACTGCGGAGTTTCGGCCCGCACGGTAGGCAGTGGCTGCTGCACCGCGGCAGCATTGGTGTTTGGCTGAAATACTTCAAAGTGTTTTTTATCTTTTGCATCTTGGTAGATTTCTTCTTCTAGATTCTGGGTTAAGGCTACCTTACGCTGGTTGGTAATAATTTTAGTAATATCATCCCGCACAAACTCCAACGGCGAAATCTGATCGGTTATTTTGTAGTCCATCACTTTTACAAAGTACACGTACAAGTCATCGGAGGTTTCAATAAACTCATTTTTTTGCAGAAACTGTACTTTGTTAGGAATACTCACTAAGGGGGTATTAGCAATGACATCTTCAAAGTTGTACCAGGTAGAGTCATCTAGCGAATAAGAAGTAGCAAAGCTGAGACAGTATGATTTGATTTCTTCCCTAACTTCTTCCGTGAGTGTGCCCTGGAATAAAGATCGCAAACGGCCAGTACGCGGGGCTTCTTGAGGAACCTTCGCAAAAATACCCTTAATGATGTTATGCTTTAACTCAAAGTTCTGCTGATTACTCTGATAATACTTCTCAATTGCCGCTTCCGATACTTTGTCATCTACTCGTTGGTTCACGTAATTCTTCTCAAATTCGTACACAATCAGTGCGTAACGATAGTCTAGAATCTTACGCTCCAGTTCAGCCTCATCAATCTCCATTTGAGCGGCAGCTTCGGCAATGAGTAGTTGTTTCTTAATCCAGCTATCAATGTAGCGATTTATAATATCAGCACTATCTGAGGAATTAATAGTTTCATCCACAATTCCCCCTAAATCTTGCAGGTATAAATAATTATCGTACACCCGAGCAATTGGTTCTAAAGTAGCTCCTTCGTCGGTTTCTTGGTTCTTAAACCGCAAAAAGTCGGGTAAGCCAGGTTGATTGCAACCTGATGCTAATGTGATAAGGGTGAATAGTACCAAAGCTGAGCTAAGGTTCCATTTGCTGACCCAAGAATTGTAAAACATCTTCATTAATTTCTACCGGGTATTTTTCTCGCAGCGCAGCAATCCACTGCCGATCGAGTTCGTTTTGGTAGTCCGCAATTACAATGCCTCTTATCTCATCTAATCCCTTTAATTTAGGAGGTAATACGTCATGGATAAGAATATGATAAAATCTATCGTTTTCTATTTGTGAGTACGTTCCCTTTTCCCAATCAACCTGATCAATAACCGCCTCAACGGATGTCCGCTCCTCACCTTGTTCGTACTTATTCTGATGAATTTGTAGAGATAGTGGAGTATCTTGGTTAAAGGTACTTTCTGTTTCCGAAATCACTTCTTCACTTAGTGGGCCATTTATCTCCCCCAGCTTTTGCTTCGCCTCTTCCAGTATGGTTTGGCTTTGGGCATCTAAGATAGTGGCTTCCGCTCGCTCATTCCAGCGATAATCTTCTCGGTGGTTCTCAAAATACTGCTTTAAGCCAGCACTGTCTTCCACCGCTTTTGACCATACCTTTTGCTCCATAATATCAAACAGCAATATCCCATCCCGGTATTCCTGAAGTATACGGCGATACTCTTCGTTGTTATCTGCCAAGTGATCTTTCTCGTAAACTAAAAGAGCTTCTGCCTCAAAATCTCGGTATAACTGATGGGCTAGGACGCTATCGGCCGATAAGGCTCCTTGTTTTTCCTGTACAAAGTCATAAAAATTGCCGATCTCTAAAGTAGTATCAGCTACCGCAAAGAGCACTGCGCCTCGGTTGGGCTCGGCACTCTCGGCTTGGGTTCCGGCATGGAGATAATAAACTGCCTGAGCGATGTTGGATTTATTCGATTGATAGTCACTTTCTTGCTTGAGCGTAGAAACCATTTCTTCTTGCCGCACTTCAGCCTGAATATTACGTTCTACTTGTCGTTCTAATGAAGGACGCATCTTCTCCAAAGAATCTAACCCTTGGCGGTCGATTAACTTAATGATATGCCAGCCGAAGCGGGTCTTTACCGGCGAAGAGATATCGCCAGGGTTTTTAAGCGCGAAAGCAGCATTCTCAAAACTCTCAATCATATTACCTGTACCAAAATACGGTAATTCCCCACCCTGCGATTTAGTAGACACATCTTCAGAAAAACGCTCCACCATTTCGTTCCAATCGGCTCCGGTTAGTAACTGCTGATGTACCTGACGAGCTTTCTGATAAGCAGTTGAATCACTATCCGGACGAATCATAATATGAGCTACCTTCACTTTTCCCTGAGAAGTACGCTTATCATTCACCTTAATAATATGGTAGCCAAAGCGAGTGCGAACAGGTTCCGAAATACTGCCAACCGAGGTTCTGTAAGCCACTTTCTCAAACGGGTATACCATCTGCAGGGCTGAAAAATAGCCTAAATCACCGCCATTAGAAGCAGCCGAAGGATCTGATGAATGTTGCTCGGCCAGCATAGAAAAAGAAGCTCCATTTTGAGCTAGCATTCGTAGGCTATCGGCCAGTTGATAGGCTTTCAATGTATCTTGCGCAGTAGCATTTTCTGGAACTTCAATTAGGATATGAGCGGCTCGCACTTCTTGTTTCATTCGCTCATATGTATCCTGAATCAGTTGTTCTGTTACCCTATTTTCGGTCAGATAAGGCTTGGCCAACTGTTCTCGATACTGAGCTAGTTCTTGCTTAAAACTCTCTCTACGCTGCAAACCTGCCTCTTCGGCTGCTTTTACCTTGAGGCGAAAGTTGACGTATAAATCTAAGTATTCTTCCATCGCCTGTCTCTGGCTTTCTGGAGTACGTTCGGTCGCAGTATCTTTTATCCGGTTTTTCTGGTAGACGTACAGGAACTCATCGGCAAAAACCGTATCAGCCGCTGAAGTGAACAACACTGTCTCATTAAGTGAAAAATCGGCATTCTTATTTCGAGCCGATTTTTTGGTAGCAGTACAACCTCCTACTCCCAATAAAAGCACCAAACATGCTATCCATGAGACTCCAGGCACTATCCGGTTTCCTGTCATTTATTTATTCTCTATTTTGAAACTGCAATATTACGAATTTTCCGCGTAGGTTTTACTCCCGAGCCGTTGGGCTTCTACTTTCCCGCAAGGTAACGCCCCGAAAGAAGATAAAATTCAATTTACGGCGGGGTGCCAGGTGTGAGGAGTCTGGTGGCATTCATCCTAGCATTACTATTCCCATCGAATTCAGAATTTTTTACTCTACGCTCCTAGCATCTTGCTCCTGCATTTAGCTCTAGCGTTTATAAATCCTTATCCCTAACTTTGCTGGCTTACTAGAAAGAGACTTATGGCTTTAAGCGAACAAGAACTACACCGCCGAGAAGAACGGCAAAAATTGATAGATGTCGGAATCAATCCGTATCCCTCCGAAACCTTTGATATTACTACTACTACTGAAGATATTCATCAGAATTTTGCCCAATCTCCTGAGCAGTTTGAGCAAGTACGCCTAGCCGGACGACTCATTCGGCGACGAATTATGGGCAAGGCTTCTTTTGCGGAAATTCAGGATAAAGCCGGACGGATTCAGATTTATATCGCCCGCGATGAGATTTGCCCGGGCGAAGACAAAAGTTTATATAATACGGTCTTCAAGCAGTTGCTAGATTTAGGTGATATAATCGGGGTAAGTGGTTTTGTTTTCACCACTAAAACTGGAGAAACTACGGTACACGTAAAAGAGCTGAAAGTGTTGACCAAATCACTTCGTCCGCTACCACTGCCAAAAGAAGTGCAGGACGAAGAAGGTAATACTAAAACTTACGACGCTTTTACCGATCCCGAGCAGCGTTACCGTCAACGTTACGTTGATCTGATCGTAAATCCGCAAGTGCGAGAAACCTTTCGGAAACGCACTAAGCTAGTGAGTTCTATTCGTAATTTCCTGAATGAGCGAGACTATCTAGAAGTAGAAACTCCCATTTTGCAGCCACTGTACGGTGGGGCGGCGGCTCGCCCGTTCAAAACGCACCACAATACGCTGGACATGACGCTCTATCTGCGAATTGCCAATGAACTTTATTTGAAGCGATTGATCGTGGGTGGATTTGACGGGGTGTACGAGTTTGCCAAAGACTTTCGTAATGAAGGCATGTCGCGCTTTCATAATCCTGAGTTTACTCAAGTTGAACTGTACGTAGCCTACAAAGACTACGAGTGGATGATGAACTTGGTAGAAGAAATGATTGAGCGGGTGGCTCTAGATTTGCACGGCACCACGGAAGTTCAAGTTGGTGAGAATATCATTAACTTCCAACGTCCCTGGAAACGGTTTACCATGTTTGAAGCCATTCAGCACTATACTGATATTGACATCAGTGAGATGGACGAAGCTCAGCTACGTAAAACTGCCCGGAAGTTGAATGTATCGATTGACGATACAATGGGCAAAGGCAAGCTGATTGACGAAATTTTCGGCGAAACCTGCGAAGCCAAGCTGATTCAGCCCACGTTTATTACCGATTATCCCGTAGAAATGTCGCCGCTGGCGAAGAAGCACCATAGCAAACCTGGTTTGGCAGAACGCTTTGAAGCCATCTGTAACGGCAAAGAAATCTGCAATGCCTTCTCCGAACTTAACGATCCCATTGACCAGCGCGAACGCTTTGAAGAACAACTCACGCTAGGCAAACGCGGCGACGAAGAAGCCATGACGCTGGACGAAGATTTCTTGCGAGCTCTAGAATACGGAATGCCTCCCACCGCCGGTTTAGGAGTGGGTATTGACCGCTTGGCAATGATTATGACCAATCAACCGTCTATTCAAGAAGTGCTATTCTTCCCGCAGATGAAGCCGGAAACCAAGCAGGAAGAGTCATCTGATCAGGATTTTATTGATCGGGGTGTGCAACCGGAGCTAATTCCCGTGCTGCAAAAGTTAGGCATTGCTACGGTAGCTCAATTACAGGAAGCTTCCCCCAACAAACTGCACAATGATGTTTGCGGTATGCGAAAGAAGATGAAGCTGAAAGATGTAAAAAATCCAACGAAGGAAGAAGTTGAAGAGTGGATAGGAAGCCACTGATACGATGGACAAACGCCATCCCAAAACCCTTTCTCAAGGAGAGAACAACACCGTGATTGCACTATCGTCTACCGAGGTAGCCAAGCTATTCACCGAAGATACCCGTTCTGATATTGGTTCTGAAGCCGAAAAATTGAAGTACGCTAACCAGATCAATACACTGGTCGTCAAGTTTGTGCGTCT
>CAKZPJ010000298.1 GCA_937138955.1 uncultured Flammeovirgaceae bacterium
TTAGGCTACAACGGGCTCTGGCTACGCGGCTACGAGCTGGATGTAATTGAGGGGCAAGCCTTCGTCATGCAGCAGAATACTATCAGTAAGCGTATTTTCAACCAGGAATTTGATTTCTCCCGTATCATTCCTATCGATCAATTTAACGTAATTCCTCTCAGTATCTACCTGAAAGGGTATGTTGACCAGGGATTCGTCAGTAATAATATTCCGTACGAACAAAGTAACCGTTTGGCCAATCGCTACCTGATGGGCTACGGGCTAGGCATAGATTTTGTCACTTTTTACGATACTGTTTTCCGAATAGAACGATCCTGGAAAATAGACGGAACCGCCGGTCTGTTCTTCCACTTTCGGTCAACCTTCTGATAGAAATTAAAAATTAAAAATTGCAGATTACCGATTGAAACAGTACAACTGTATAGCCAATCATGTAATTTGCAATTTTGTGATCGCATGGCGATCATTTGCAATTCGTAATTCAGTATTATGACTAACAAACGAATCACCGTTACGGCCGCTCTGCCTTATGCCAACGGGCCACTGCATATTGGGCAT
The DNA here is from genome assembly GCA_937138955.1 of uncultured Flammeovirgaceae bacterium. Classification (GTDB taxonomy): domain Bacteria; phylum Bacteroidota; class Bacteroidia; order Cytophagales; family Cyclobacteriaceae; genus Tunicatimonas. The sequence goes on from CAKZPJ010000298.1 coordinate 559, forward strand.
ATTGCTGGAGCGTACTTACCTGCCGATATTTTTGTCCGCTATCAGCGTCAGCAGAAACGCGACGTAATTTTTATGAGCGGTAGTGATGAGCACGGGGCTGCCATTATGCTTCGTGCCAAAAAAGAAGAAATATCGCCCCGCGAGATTATCGATAAGTATCACGAACTAAATAAGGAGACGTTTGAGCGCTTTGGTATTTCATTCGATATGTATCATCGTACTTCCGAACCTATTCATCACCAAACCTCTCAGGGCTTTTTTACAACTTTGTACGAAAAGGGTGAGTTTACGGAACTGGAATCGGAACAATATTACGACGAAGAGTTTCAGCAGTTTCTGGCCGACCGTTACATTACGGGTACTTGCCCAGTTTGTAGTCATCCGAATGCCTACGGCGACCAGTGTGAGAACTGTGGCTCGTCGCTTAGTCCAACCGATCTTATCAATCCTAAATCAACACTAAGTGGTAAAGTACCGGTGCTGAAGCCAACGAAGCACTGGTATCTTCCTCTTGATAAATATCAACCTTGGCTAGAAGAGTGGTTGTTAGAAGGAAAAAAGGGGAAATGGAAAACCAATGTATACGGGCAGTGCAGCTCCTGGCTAAAAGCAGGCTTACAACCCCGCGCTATGACTCGCGACTTAGATTGGGGCGTAGATGTTCCGTTACCCAGTACTGAAGGAAAGAAACTCTATGTTTGGCTGGATGCTCCCATCGGCTATATTTCGGCTACCAAGCAGTGGGCTTTAGATAATGGAAAAGACTGGGAATTATATTGGAAGCAGCAGCCGGATGAAGCTGACAACTCCCGGCTGATTCACTTTATCGGTAAAGATAATATCGTTTTTCACTGCATTATCTTCCCGGCTATTCTGCATACGCATGGCGACTATATTTTACCCGAAAACGTGCCCGCCAACGAATTCTTGAATTTGGAAGGTCGCAAGCTATCTACTAGCCGAAACTGGGCGGTATGGCTACATGAGTATTTAGATGAATTACCGGATAAACAGGACGAGCTTCGTTACTCTTTGTGCTCTATCATGCCCGAGACCAAGGATAGTGAGTTTACCTGGAAAGATTATCAGGCTAAGAACAACAACGAATTGGTAGCCATTCTTGGTAACTTTGTCAATCGTACTTTAGTACTAACCCAAAAGTACTTTGATGGGTTGGTTCCGTCGCGCCACAAACTACAGCCGATTGATGAAGAAGCGTTGCATCAGCTTCAAGAAATACCGAATAGGGTATCTACCGCGATTGAAAACTTTAACTTTCGGGAAGCTGCTGCTCATATGATAGATCTGGCTCGGGCTGGAAATAAATACTTAGCTGACACTGAGCCTTGGAAAGTTATTAAAGCGGATAAAATGCGCGTAGAAACTATTCTGAATATTAGTTTGCAGATTACCGCTAGTCTCTCGGTTATCAGTTATCCTTTTCTGCCGTTCACTTCTAAGAAGCTTCAGACAATGCTCAACTTTCAGTCAACCGATTGGTCGACAGCCAGTGCTAACGATTTACTGGCAGCAGGGCATATGTTAGAAAAGCCGGAGTTATTGTTTCAAAAAATTGAAGATGAATGGGTAGAACAGCAAATTAACAAGCTTCATCAGGAAGATGCAGCTAAGGAAAAGAAAGAAGAACCAACAAGTGATATTGCCCCGATGAAAGAAGAAATTACCTACGACGATTTTGTAAAATTGGATATGCGAGTGGCTACCATTTTAACCGCCGAGAAGGTGAAGAAGTCGAAGAAATTGCTAAAGATGACCTTAGACACTGGACTGGATCAGCGCACTGTGCTCAGTGGCATCGCTCAGCACTATGAACCCGAAGCAATCATTGGCAAGCAAGTTTGTGTGCTGGTAAATCTAGCTCCCCGCAAGATGATGGGCATTGAGTCGCAGGGTATGATACTGATGGCGGAAGATCCGGATGGTACACTATTATTTATGCAGCCTGAGGGAAAAATTAGCGATGGAAGTGGGATTAGTTAACCAAGAACAAATAAACTTTAGCCAATAAATATTCGTTTTCAATCAGTATTAATAAAATGCTGAGGTACGGGAGTTGGTAATTGAGAAGCACTTATCATCTTTAGTGTTATAATTTTAGAATTATGAACGAAGAGCTTAAAAAACTAAAAAGAAGTACGAATCTGGCTAAAACTAAGATTTCCTTTTTAAAAGAGAGTGTAGACGACCTTTATGAAGCATTTAAAACGGTCAATACAGATTTGGGTGCGTTCATAGACGTTTATAATGAGACCCAACGGCGTAATGAGGAACGATTTGATCGCCTGGAGAAGCATGTAGGCTTAGATTAACCAATCGTCTGTAAGAAAGAATAAATAAATATGGAGTTGACTGCTGATAACAAGCTTAAAAAATTAATTATTGTCGGTGATCGTATGCTGATTAAGCTGAAGAAGGCTACTGACAAAACCAAGAGTGGATTGTTTCTGCCGCCGGGAGTGCAAGAACGAGAAAAAGTGCAGACGGGCTACGTAATGAAAACTGGGCCGGGTTACCCAATTCCTATTCCGGCCGATGAAGATGAATCCTGGAAGGAGCGCGACGAGCAAATCAAGTATATTCCGTTGCAAGCCAAGGAAGGTGACTTAGCTATGTTTTTGCAAAAAGGAGCTTTTGAAGTGGTTTACGAAGGCGAGCAATATATGATTGTGCCCCAGGCATCCATACTGATGCTGGAG
>CAKZPJ010000299.1 GCA_937138955.1 uncultured Flammeovirgaceae bacterium
ACTAGTGGAAAAGTCAAAATTTCAGTTTTAACTTCTTAAGATAATTCTTTATAAACCCCCTTAAGCATTTTATTATTCATACGACACGAGGTTTGAAATAAATATTTTGCAAAAATAATTCACTTTATAATCAAATATTTAACAAAATAATAAGTTTTGCGTTAGAAAGGGCAGGTAGATTAATGTAGGCATTTTGCTTAAATTTTTTTTAATAGCTGCGAAATAAGCGGCCTGGTAGGTACACTGATATGAAGAAATTACTGTTGACTGCAATTGTAGTGGTTGGAGCTATGGCTCTTGCTGGCGCTGCTCCTCAAACCGATTGGTCATCGGGGTTAATTATCACAACTGATGACGCAATACTGCAAGGTGAGATTCGGTACAACTACGCTTACGACATTGTGATGTATCGGAGTAACGAGGAGGCCAATTTGCAAACCTTTTCTACGAGCCACGTTACCTCGTTTCGCTATTATGATAAAGAGCAAGATCGCGTGCGTTATTTCCAAAAATATACCTATCAGAAAAGTGAACACATTGCACAACCAGCTTTCTTTGAGGTAGTTTTACTAGGAAATATTTCTTATTTACGAAAGCACAATGGAGCTACTTACTTTGATGCTACTGATTCGCGCCGATTCGCCGTAAAAAGAAGTGACCGAGTGAGTCCTGAAGTAATGTGCTACGATTATTACGTACAATTAAACGGTGAGATTATTCGAGCCCGAAAATTCAAACGAGAGGTGCTTCCTTGGCTACTAAGCCAAAATATTGCTATTAAAGATCATATGAGACAGCATGGTCTGCGTAGTAGTCACGTAGACGATCAAATTCGACTTATCCAATACGCCAATCACCAGTTGCATCAGGCTCACTTATCCGCTAGTATCACGCCATAATATTGACTAGTCGCTAACATTCTTCTTCATTTCTTGCTTACGATTAGGTACAAAATATTGCCTAATGAGCATACTACTCACCACCGAAGAATTATCGGTTCAGTATCAGAATACCGCTTCGGCTGCGGTACATCATATTAATCTATCAATTACTGAGGGAGAAGTCGTCGTCATTGTCGGCGAAAGTGGTTCCGGTAAAACCACGTTATTAAAGACGATGGCGGGCTTGCTGGAGCCTAGTGAGGGAAAAGTTGTTTTTGATGGTAAACCTTTACCCCCCCCATCGCGTCGCTTAGTGCCCGGACATTCTGACATTCGGATGGTTTTTCAGGATTTCGGCCTGTCACCAAACATGAGTGTGCACGATAATATTGATCACGTGCTAAGAAGATATACACCAGTCTACCGCAATGAACGGGTTCAGGATTTGATAAACCGTTGCCGACTAAATGGGTTAGAGGATCATTTACCTAAAACTCTGTCGGGCGGTGAGAAGCAACGACTCGCTTTAGCCCGAGCCTTAGCCGAAGAACCCAAGTTGTTATTAATGGATGAGCCATTTGGTCAGGTAGATACCGTTCTAAAGCAACAGCTTACATTTGAACTAGCCGAATTCCTTCAGGAATCAACCTCTACCGTAGTGATGGTGACCCATGACCCCCAGGATGCCTTAGGTTTGGCCGATACGATGGTAGTAATAAAAGATGGGGAGACAAAGCAGAGCGGTTCACCCCGAGAACTTTATGAGCAGCCTAATTCGGCTTACGTAGCTCAGCTATTTGGGCCAATTTCAATATTTCCCACGGTATTTTGGCAGAAGCACATTCCATCTCTGCCCGAGGTTACTGCGCCTCAGCTAGGCATTCGAGCCGAGCAGGTTCAACTTGTTTTTTCGGAAAAAAAATCTCAAAAAGGATTGATTCCAGCGAAAGTAGAGCAAATTCGCTTTCAAGGGTTTTACGAAGAATTTATTTTACAAGTAGAAGGACAGCGAATTACGGCGTTTTGCACCGGAAAAGTACCCAGTAATAGCCAGCAGATAGTAGGAATTAGGATTGATCCGCATCAACTTATCTCCTTCGGATTATAATTTTCATGCAAAAGGCAACGAAAAGGTACATCTAGCTACTCGTATTCTTAACGAGTAATTACTCACTTTAACGGTTAAAAATGACCTTTTCTTATCAGCCACAACTAATGCTAAGCACAGGATACGGCTTACAAATA
>CAKZPJ010000300.1 GCA_937138955.1 uncultured Flammeovirgaceae bacterium
CTCGGTCATAACGTAGCCCATCTTTTCTTCGGGTACGAGTACATTCAGATGATTAATCGGCTCCAGAATTTTAGGGTCAGCCGCCATAAAAGCTTGTTTGAAGGCTTGCATTCCGGCAATTTTGAACGAAATGTCGTTAGAATCTACCGCGTGCATTTTACCATCAAAAACCAATACGCAGATATCGCGAGTGTAGGAACCCGTGACCGGCCCATCTTCCATCTTCTCCATAACTCCCTTCAGAATAGATGGCATAAAGCGAACATCAATCACTCCGCCCACAATGCAGTTGTAGAATACCAGTTTTCCGCCCCAGTCCAGATCAATCACTTCCTTATGGCGGAGGTTGTAGCCCTCGGGATCGGCCATACCTTCGGTGTAGGGCATAATCGTCATATAAACTTCACCAAACTCCCCTGATCCGCCCGATTGTTTCTTATGACGATACGAAGTAGTCGCCTCCTTCTGAATGGTTTCCCGGTAGGCAATACGAGGCTCTTCATAGTGAACTTTCACTCCGTATACATGCTCCAATCGCCACTGGGTGACCGCTAAGTGCAACTCGCCCTGAGCGGTGAGAATCAATTGCTTTAGTTCCCGAGAAAATTCTATGTTGAGCGTAGGATCTTCCGCATGTAGCTCCCGGATGGCTTCACCAATTTTCTCTTCATCATTTTTACTATCGGCTACAATTGCGGTACGAACGCGGGGTTCGGGAAATTCCATCATCGGGTATTCCATGCTAGCACTGGCGTCGCGCAGCGTGTGATTAGTTTGGGTATCTTTTAGCTTAACGGTCGCCCCAATATCTCCAGCTACCAGTTTATCCACCGGATGCCGTTGGCTACCGTCCATAATATACAACTGGTTCATACGCTCGGTCGCTTGCGACTGCGGATTGTACAAATCCATACTGGCGGTTACCTCGCCCGACATCACTTTAAAGTAACTCACCTTGCCCAAATACGGCTCAATCAGCGTTTTGAAAACAAATAGACTGGTAGGTTTGCTGGGGTCGCAGTTAATTTCTTTTCCAGCTACGGTCGGCTCGGGAGCCAAGTCGCAAGCACCAGGAGCTACGTTGTCAATAAAACCCATCATACGGCCACTGCCCATGTTTTGCTTCGCCGATAGGCAGAATACGGGAAACACCTCATGCTTCTGCATTCCAATTTTTAATCCCTGCCGTAGTTCGTCTTCATCCAGATTGCCTTTCTCGAAGTACAGCTCCATCAGACTATCATCGTTAACCGCTGCTTTCTCGACTAGTTCGTTGTGCAGCCGTTCGGCTCGTTCTTTTTCACTGTCAGGGATGGGGAGGTTTTCGGGTTTACCTCCTTCCGCCGGAAACTGGTACATGGTCATTTTCAGCAGATCAATGATGGCGTTGAAGCCTTCGCCCAAATTAACCGGATACTGCATCAGGGCTACCGCATCGCCAAAGCTTTGCTTGGCTGATTCTATCGATTCTTCAAAATTTGCTTTAGGGTGATCTAGCTGATTAATGGCTAGGATAGTAGGTTTCTGAAATTGGTCAACGTAGTTCCAGATAAGTTCGGAACCCACTTCCACTCCGTGTTGGGCATTGAGTACCAGTACGCAGGTATCGGCAACCCGCACCGAGGATACAATCTCACCCATAAAATCGTCCAAACCTGGAGTGTCGATAATGTTAATCTTATAGCCGCGCCACTCTGTATGCAAGGTGGTGGCGTACACCGAATTTCCGCGTTCATGCTCAATCTCGTGAAAATCCGATACTGTGTTTTTGCTTTCTACGGTACCCCGCCGGTTGATGATGCCGGCCTCGAACAACATGGTTTCCGCCAATGTTGTCTTGCCGGATTTCGCACTGCCCAGCAGCACGATGTTTTTAATGTGATGGTTGTCGTACACTTTCATAGGACATGAAGGGTTTGGAATGGAACAAAAAATAGCAAAGCTCAGACGTTTCTGAGCTGGTGTGAAGATTAATATACGCACAACTTCGTAAAAGTGAAAGGAAAGTAGGAGGAGTGTTAGAGTGCTAAGGTAAGCGGGTGCCTACTTTAGAGTATCTACCTATTGGCGTACGTAAAGCAGGATAGCTTGCCTAATGCGGCAGGTAAAACATTGGCAATGAAACCAAGCATACAAGCACATTTGTGCGGGAACTCAGGCTAAAAGTGTTCAGCAATGATTTCTCGGATCATTTCTCCGGTTAGGGGCTTATTAACGAATTCTTTGAC
>CAKZPJ010000301.1 GCA_937138955.1 uncultured Flammeovirgaceae bacterium
TGGTGTTAGATATTCCTGAGAAGGACGAAGCTACTATGCAACCAGGGGAGTACGTGATGTACTCCTCCAACAATAAGAAAGTAACCCGCCGTCAGGTGAACCCCGAAATTTATACCTCCTGGCGAAAGCAACAACTTGTCTTAGATGATACCCCGGTAAGCCTTATTATTCGGCAGTTAGAGGATACCTACGGAGTAAAGTTTATTCTAACCAACGAGTTGGTTCGCAATCGCCGGATAAGCAGTACCGGTAGCATCTCAACCGCAGACTTAGAAACAGTACTGATGGCTTTAAGCACACTACTTCAAGTTGAAATTGAACAAGAGGACAATATTATCTACCTAAATGAGAATTAATTTTTACACCAACTTTCATGTTTATGTTTACTAACAACCTTCTAAAACTGGTCTTTGTACTCAGCGTAGCGGGTTGGGTAAGTCTATCTGCGGTAGAAGCTCAATTACTAGCTTCTACCGAAACGGCCCCCACCTTCGGAGAGAATGATCCAACTCAATCGGCTGAGAGAAAACAGTTAACAAACGTATTGCAAAGTTTACAAGAGCTTTACGGTACTTCGTTTATGTACGAGAAGTATCTCCTGCAAAATCATCCGGTATCAGTCAGTATTGATGATGAAGCTGATCTAGAAACCAATCTTCAGCAGATTTTGAAGTCAACAAAGCTTCGCTTTAGAAAGATTAATGATAATACCTACGTCATTGTATTATCTGATTCTGCTAAAGAAATTAAGCAAGTAAAGAAGCAACCCTTACGTAAATCATCTAGCGATTCGGATATAGTTTTATCTTCTACTTCATCGTCTACACCTATTAGTGTAATGAGCCGGAGGGGGCATGCTTCGGCAGTGGATCGGGATATTGCTGGTACCGTGACCGATGAAGATAACCAGCCATTACCAGGAGTAAACGTACTCGTTAAGAATACCACAGTAGGAACTATCACCGACATTGATGGCAATTATAGACTTTCTATTCCTGACGATGCTGCGGTATTAGTATTTTCTAGTGTAGGATACACCGCTCAGGAAGTGGACATCAACGGGAGGTCTACCATTGACTTATCCATGATTCCCGACGTGACCGAACTAGGGGAGGTAGTCGTAACTGCTTTGGGTATTGAGAAAGACTCGCGAACCTTGGGTTACGCCACATCTACCGTTGCTCCAGAAGAATTAACTGTGAACCGTACTCCCAATGTGATGAACGCTTTGCAGGGTAAAATTGCCGGAGTAAATATCTCCTCTTTGGGAACAGGACCAGGAGGTAGCTCAAAAATTAGGATTCGCGGACAATCATCAATTTCTGGTCAAAACAATCCACTAATTGTTATTAACGGAGTTCCGGTAGATAATACAAACTTTGGCACTAACCCTAGGGGCAATGACCCTAATGCACCAGGTACTAACGGTGGCGGATTAACTGCTGATGGGGGAGATGCCTTCCAAAGTATTAATCCCGATGATATTGAAAGTATGACCGTACTAAAAGGAGCCACGGCAGCGGCATTGTACGGCTCGCGGGCGAAAGACGGGGTAATCATGATTACGACTAAGAAAGGCAAGGGAACAAAAGGCATTGGCGTTACTTATAATCTGAATTATACCAACGAACAACCTCTTGATTTTACTGATTATCAGTATCAATATGGGCAGGGAGAAAACGGAGTGCGACCCACCTCGGAGAATCCCACTTCAGGACAATGGTCGTTCGGCGAACGCATCCAGCCAGGTATGACCCAGATTCTGTTTGATGGCGTAGAAGTGCCCTATGTGGCTCAGCGCGACCGGGTTGATAAATTTTTCCGCAACGGTCAGAACATTACCAACACTATTTCATTCGCTGCCGGAGGCGAAAAGGGTAATTTGAACCTGTCGTTATCAAATCTTCGAAGCTTAGGTATTGTTCCGAATAATACCTACGAACGACGAACGGTTAATTTGGGATTTGATTACGAATTGTCTAGAAAGGTAAGTGTCTCTGGTGCGATCAACTACTCAAACGAATTTAACGAAAATCCCCCTAATGTTGCTCAGCAGGACAATACGATCCCGGTATCTCTTTACAATCTGGCCAATACCATGCCACTGGATTTACTAAATGAAAAGAAATTCAATGCTGAAGGAAATGAGTTTGTTTATTCCCGTTTCCGAAATCGGACGAATCCTTATTTCACCTTAGCGCAGCAATTTAACAATGTTCGTCGCGACCGTATCTTCGGAAACGTTGCGGTGAAATATGATATTGCTGATTGGCTATTTGTGCAGGGTCGTATCGGTCAGGATTACTGGTCGCGTGATCAGGATGCTAATAATTATCCTACCGGACAAGCATCTCGTCCTCCGGCTCCCGAAGGATTTGTCAACGGGGTGTATACTCAAGAGTCACGTCGCTTCCGCGAAATCAACGCTGACTTATTAATTAGTGCTTATCGCGAATTCGGTGATTTTGGGGTAGGACTGAATCTCGGGGGGAACCGACTCTATATCAGAAGCGATCAAAACTTTGTTCGAGTAACCGATTTTGTAATTCGCGATCTGTATACTGTTCAGAATGGCCGGGTGAAAGATCCGCGCTATAATCTTTTTGAACGAGGAGTAAATTCCTTATACGCCTCAGCGGAATTTTCGTACCAGGATATGCTCTTCTTGACCGGTACGTTCCGAAACGATTGGTTCTCTACGTTATCTCCTGTCAACCGTAGCATTGGGTACCCGTCAGTATCACTGAGCTACGTTTTTACCGAGTCGTTTAACGCGCCAAGTTGGTTAGATTTTGGTAAGCTTCGAGCGGCTTACGCTGAAGTAGGTAGCGATACCGATGTTCAGCCTTATTCTGATGTATTGTTCTATGGGGTGAATGCAAACCTTTTTTCTAACCCTTCAGGTTCATTACAACCAGTGGCAAGCATCAATGGAAATACGTTGCCGAACCCTGATCTTAAACCTATGCGAGCTTCTGAAGCAGAGATTGGTTTTGAACTACAAATGTTTGATAATAGCTTTGG
>CAKZPJ010000302.1 GCA_937138955.1 uncultured Flammeovirgaceae bacterium
TCGGCTATCATTCTTCTGGGGGATTGGCATGAACTTCTTCACCGAAATTGCCAAACTACGAGCCGGTCGTTTGCTGTGGGCTGAATTGATTAAGCCCTTTAATCCGCAAAACCCTAAATCAATGGCTCTGCGAACTCATTGCCAAACGTCAGGATACAGCCTCACTGAGCAGGATCCGTTCAATAATGTGGCTCGCACTTGTCTTGAAGCAATGGCCGCTGTTTTTGGCGGAACTCAATCATTACATACTAACTCCTTAGATGAAGCTATCGCGCTACCTACCGAATTTTCGGCACGAATTGCCCGAAATACTCAACTTTTTCTTCAGGAAGAGTTAACGATCACTCCGGTAATTGACCCTTGGGGTGGATCGTACTACGTAGAGTCACTGACCGGAAAGCTAGTTCAACAGGCTTTAGATCATTTAGAAGAAATTAAAAACTTGGGCGGCATGGCAAAAGCCATTGAGCAAGGAATTCCTAAACTTAGAATTGAAGAAGCGGCAGCCAAGAAACAAGCCCGAATTGATGCGGGTGAAGAAATCATTGTAGGCGTTAACCGATTCAAGGTAACAGAAGATAGTAGTGCTGGGTTTGAAGTTCGGGAAGTAGATAACCAACAGGTGCGCTCAGAGCAGCTAGAACGACTGAAAGCTGTAAAAGATGGCCGAGATAGCGAAAATGTTAAGAACGCGCTTAAAGCCCTGGAAAAAGCGGCTGAGACTGGGAATAACAATTTGTTGGAACTTGCGGTGGTTGCGGCTCGGGAGCGGGCTACTTTAGGTGAAATATCTACTGCGATGGAAAATGCTTTTGGACGGTTTCAAGCAACTTCCCAAACCGTACAGGGAGTTTATGCAAAAGAAATTGCTATGAACGAAGATTTTATCAAAGCTCGCCAACTATCCGATCAGTTTGCCAAGATGGACGGAAGGCGCCCCCGAATTTTAGTAGCTAAGATGGGGCAAGACGGACACGACCGAGGGGCTAAGGTGATTGCTACTAGTTTCGCTGACTTGGGTTTTGATGTTGATATTGGTCCATTATTCCAGACTCCCGAAGAAGTAGCTCGGCAAGCTGCTGAAAACGATGTTCACGTGATCGGAATCTCCAGTTTAGCCGGGGCCCACAAAGCCTTGATTCCCGACTTGATAGAAGAACTTAAAAAGATTGATCGTGACGATATTGGTATTATCGTTGGTGGAGTAATTCCACCCAAAGATTACGATTTTTTGTATCAGTCTGGCGTGTTGGGCGTATTTGGTCCGGGTACCGTGATTGCCCAGGCTGCTCAGGCTATTTTACGTAAGTTGATGAACGAGTTTTTCTAGTTTTAATTCAAGTGATACTTACATTAATCAATATCAACTACCACAGAATCAGCACTATAACCTGCAAAAATACCAAAGCCATTTTCAATATTATTGTAAACCGGAACTACTTCTGAAAACGGGTCGCCTTCGTTGAATTCTTGTAGTTGTAATGTGCGTAAATACTCGTATTGATCGACTGATAATGTACGTAACATGACTGTCAACTGAGTAATCTTACCACCGAAAGCGCCTTCGGTAGTGAAGTTTAATGTATAGCTTCTTCCAGAAAAAATATCGTCAGTAAATAATAAAGAAGAGCCAAAGAAGCCACCGTCCCCAAAGTCAAATTCTGAACTACTAACTACGGGATCGTCTGAAATAAGAAAAGCTCTTCGGCGTTCGGTAAATATTTCGTATTCAATGGGACCGCCCGGATTAGCATCGTCAAATACTGGAAATGAGTCTCTAACGACTACGTATGATACTACTTCGTAGAAATTATCACGCTCCTCAAAATCAGTAAATGTCATTTGAAATCGGTAGGCAGTGGTGAAGGTAGGCACGCAATCACCGTTTGAGCACACCGAGCCATTCTCCCGCCGAATGCTGTCGGCTGTTAAACGAGCTATTTCAACGGTTTTTACAATCTCACTACTAGCTTCTACCGATTCAAGTCCGTCAGCATCAACTTGAATAGTATACTGTTGCCCAACCTGGGGACGATAGGGTGAAGTATATAAACCGGTACCTACGTGATTTAGCTGGGTTATCTCCTGTCCATTTTCAAAGAGTACGGCTTGAGCATCTTCTACTAACGTAAAAGACTCAGCGCGGTCAAGCACAAACTTACTTTTGCTGATACGTACTGTTACCGCACTATCGGGATTAATAAAGCCATTAACTACCAAGCGGGTAGGTTCCACCGGAAGATCAACATCTATGACCGTCTCACAGGAACCAAGTACAATTAGCGCAAAGAAATAGGCGAATAGCTGGTTACGAGTCATAGTAGTACAATTAAAATTCAAAACGATAGCTAACCGATGGTATTATGGGGAATAAGCTAAACTGTCTAAAGCGACTGGTCTCACCAAAGCCAGTGTAGTAAATAAAGAAGGGGTTCTGCCGGCTGTAGGCATTATACACTGCAAAAACCCAGGCACGTTGCCCCCAACGAGTATCTTTCCGAAACGTAACGCTGGCATCAAGCCGATGGTAGGCCGCCATTCGATAACTGTTCCGCTCACCGTAGTAGTACACCTCGCCGGGGTTGAAAGTATTTGGCGTGGGTGCTCCAAAGAATCCTTGAGAATTAGAACTTTCCTGAGCAGCGTACAGGGAGCGAGGAATAGTGATGGCATTACCGGTACCGTAGACCCAGGTAAACGAAAACTCCCGGTTCTTTTTCCATTGATGCACCACGGCAATACTAGCATCGTGGCGGCGGTCGTACTTGTAAGGAAATGCTCGACCAAAATTCAGGTTATCAAATTGGCGGTTCGTCCACGAAAGTGTGTAGCCCAACCACCCCGTGGTTTTGCCTACTTTCTTTTGAAGTAATAACTCAGTTCCATAACTCCAACCATCCCCAATTTCTACCAAGTCTTGCCAATCTTGTCCAGGAGCGGCAAAAGAAGCCCCCTCTTTATACTCAATTACATTATCCATGGTTTTGTAGTAGCCTTCTAAGCTGATCTCGTATTTGTTACTCAACGAACGAGCGGCTCCCAAAGCCACTTGGTGAGATTGCTGCGGAGGAACCAGTTCGGTGGCGGGTACCCATAAATCTGTAGGTAAGCCTACTCCTGAGTTGGTGAGTAGGTGAACGAACTGCGTCATACGAGCGTAGGAAGCTTTCAGTGAAAACTTATCGGATAATAGATAACGAGCGGCTACTCTTGGTTGTAAAGAGTAGTAAAACGCATCTCCTACGTCAAAAGCTGAAAGGTGTAGCCCTAGATTGACTTTCAAGCGGTTGCTAATCTGCCAATCGTCTTCTACGTAAGCCGCAAATTCATTAGCCCGAAAGTTTACGGAGTTAAGGGTAGTATCCAACGGAAAATCGGCGTCATCATTAAACACACTGAAAGCACCCGGATTGAAACGATGACGAATCGCATTGACTCCGTAGCGAATGTAGTGGTTAGGGGAGGGGATGAAGTCGAAGTCAAGTTTGGCCGCAAAGTCCTGAATCCCGGAAAGGTACTGCACATCGCCTTTGTTCGTGACTTTTTCTTCTTCTTGAACGTACTCAAAGGTGAAGCCACTCTCAATATTGAAGCGATACCGACTGTAGGTAAGCGTTAGGTTACTAAAAAGTTTGTTATTGAACACGTGGTTCCAGCGTAGAGCGGAAGTGATGTTTCCCCAATTTAGCCCCGCCCGAAAACTATCTTCCAATTCAATTCCTTGCTCAACGTACTCATCTTTGGATTCAGCCGAGAAGCGATCATCACCTAAGTAGGCACTCAAGTAAAGCCGATCTTTATCTGAAAAGCGGTGGTTGACTTTGGCATTCAGATCGTAGAAGTAGTAACCGCCGGTGCCGTTGACCTCGGAAGCGGCTCTAATCAGCGGTCGGGTGAGCAAATCAATGTAGGTACGTCGCCCCGATACTATAAAGGAAGTTTTTCCTTTTAAAATTGGGCCTTCCAATGTGAGTTTGGAAGCCACCAATCCAATAGATCCTTCCCCGTGAAATTCATTCATGTTTCCTTCCTTCATGCTAATATCAATCACCGAAGAAAGTCGACCACCGTAGCGAGCTGGGAACCCTCCCTTAATCAGTTGTACGTTGTTGATAGCATCGGCATTGAATACGGAGAAGAATCCAAATAAGTGAGAAGCATTATAAACGGGTACACCGTCTAACAGTATTAAATTCTGATCAGGTCCGCCACCCCGCACGTAGATGCCACTGGTTCCCTCATTGCCTGATTGTACTCCTGGCAACAGTTGTAGCGTCTTCAGTACGTCTACTTCCCCCAGAAAGGCAGGCATTGACTTAATCTGCTCAATAGGCACCGAAATAGTGCTCATTTGGGTTACCTCTTGAATCTTATCCGCTTCGGAAGCAGTGATAACGACTTCATCCAATAACGCGTTATCCTGAAGGGTAATATTGATAGTGGTATCCTGCGTAAGCACTAGCGAAACCGCTTGAGGTTGATAGCCTACGTAAGAGTAGATGATAGTAGTAGAGTCGGAAGTAGCGGGTAGCGTTAGGCTATAAAAACCGTAGGTATTACTGCTGGTTCCCTGTAAGCTGGTTTTCTCAAAAGCATTAGCTCCAATAAGATTCTCTCCGCTGGCCGCATCACTAATATAGCCACTAATAGTGTAGCGGCTTGGTTCAGCAATTAACATAATCTGCCGACCGCGCTGCCGAAAAGTGGTGTGAGTCGCATCGTTAATGACCTTTAGTAGTTCTTGAACAGTTGAATTATCATTCGGTATACTGATTGTTTGTTGCACATCTACGTAATTTCCGCTGTAAGCGAGATCGAATAAGTTCGTAGCTTCAATCTGCTTAAATAAATGTAGTACGGTAGGGGAATCTTCTTTGACGGTGATTTTTGTGCTAAGCGAGCTTTGCGAGTGGGCCTTTGGTACACCAGTGATTATCAGAAACAATGCGAGTAGAAGGATGTGTTTCATTCAATTAAGGCTT
>CAKZPJ010000303.1 GCA_937138955.1 uncultured Flammeovirgaceae bacterium
TCTCCGACTGTGGCTCTACCCCATCAACAGCACTAAACAAAAACACTAACCCATCAAGCACTCGTAAGGATCGGTTTACCTCTACAGTAAAATCTACGTGACCGGGAGTGTCAATAATGTTTATATGATAATCCTTCTCTCTATACGGCCACTTTACAGTAGTTGCTGCAGAAGTAATAGTAATTCCTCGCTCCTGCTCCTGTTCCATCCAATCCATAGTGGCGGCACCATCGTGTACCTCCCCAATTTTATGGCTTACTCCAGCGTAGTACAGAATACGTTCCGTAGTGGTTGTCTTACCCGCATCAATGTGGGCAGCAATACCAATATTTCTAGTATATCGTAAATCGCGCTTCATTTCCTTAAATTCTAAAATGTGAGAAAGCTTTGTTAGCATCAGCCATACGATGCGTATCATCTTTTTTCTTCACAGCAGCCCCTTCACCTTTAGAAGCAGCGATAATCTCCCCAGCTAAACGTTCTTTCATCGTTTTCTCTCCTCGAGCGCGAGCGTAGCGGATCATCCACTTAATACCCAACGATGTTTTCCGACCAGGTCGAACTTCCAATGGCACTTGAAAGGTGGATCCCCCTACTCGGCGACTCTTTACCTCTACCGCTGGCATAATATTACCTAGTGCCTTCTTCCACAACTCCAGACCATTCTCACTAGTACGCTCTTCAACTAGCGCAATAGCATCGTAGAAGATAGAGTAAGCGGTACTTTTTTTACCATCTACCATCATATAATTTACAAATCGGGTTACCAGCGTATCCTTAAATTTAGGATCGGGCAAAACGTATCTCTTCTTGGGTTTAGCTTTCCTCATGGAGTATTTATTGCTATAGTTCTATTTTTTAGGGCGTTTAGCGCCATATTTTGATCTTCTTTGTAAACGTCCGCTCACTCCTGCTGTATCTAATGCTCCGCGGATAATGTGATAGCGAACCCCCGGTAAATCCTTCACCCGACCGCCACGAATCAGCACAATGGAGTGCTCCTGTAAATTATGCCCTTCTCCCGGAATGTAGGCATTTACTTCCCGACCGTTGGTCAATCTTACTCGAGCCACTTTACGCATAGCCGAATTCGGCTTTTTAGGCGTTGTGGTATAAACCCGAGTACAAACTCCCCGACGTTGCGGACAAGAATCTAAAGCGGGTGACTTCGACTTTGAAGTCAATTCTTTTCTTCCTTTTCTTACTAACTGCTGTATGGTAGGCATTAAAATGTACGGTTTTCTTACACCTCGCTAAATTTTGAGGTGCAAAGTTAGCCAAATAGACGGTTTATAACAAAATATAATTTCAAAATAGTTCTCAAGAGTATGAATGACTTTATCCTTTGGCCTGCAAATCTGTTATTTTACCTATTATTCGCCAATTTTCTCAGTTATAGCTGATATTGAATCATCTAAAATTGACTTACTAAGTCACCTAATCCCGAATTTTCGGTTTCAAAGGCAAAACCCATACATATGCTAAGCCTCACCAATTGCCCCACCAAAGTTTATTGGGAACTTCGGCGTCTCATCGGATTGCTTGATTGGACCAAATGCTCCCTCAAATTTCTCGATATTATCTTGCAAGGCAAACAGCAGTCGCTTAGCATGATCAGGTGTGATAATAATCCGAGATTTTACTTTTGCTTTGGGTGCTCCTGGCATCAAGCGAATGAAGTCAATCACAAACTCGCTATTCGAGTGAGCAATCGTTGCCAGATTAGCGTATTGCCCTTCGGCAATTTCTTCCGAAAGCTCAATGCTAATCTGGTTTCGACGTTGCTGTTCTTCTTTTTCTTCTTCAGCCATTATCAGTTGGTTTCTACCGTACTACTTTCTTCCACTACTCGGTTTTCTCGAGAAGCTCGTAGTGCTTCGTACTCTTCCTTAGAACCAACGATAATGTTCTTATACTCCCGCATACCGGTTCCAGCCGGAATCAAGTGACCAACAATCACATTCTCTTTCAGCCCATTCAGATGATCCGCTTTTCCGCGAATAGAAGCTTCACTTAGCACCTTCGTTGTTTCCTGGAAGGAGGCTGCTGAAATAAAGCTTTCGGTACCTAATGATGCTTGAGTGATTCCTTGCAGCGTAGGTTTTGCTACTGCTGGCTGAGCATCTCGCACCTGAACAACCGTTTTGTCTTGACGCTTCAAAGAGGAGTTTTCATCGCGAAGCTGGCGTGAAGAGATAATCATTCCTTGTTTAAAATTGGTAGAATCCCCTACTTCAACTACTAGCTTTTTATCTAATATGGCATCATTTTCTTCTCGGAATGAGAACTTATCAACCACCTGTCGCTTCAAGAAGCTGGTATCACCTTCGTTTTCAATCTCCACTTTTTGCATCATCTGGCTTACAATTACTTCGATATGCTTGTCGTTAATTTTCACACCTTGCAGACGATATACTTCCTGAATTTCATTCACTAAGTATTCCTGTACTGCCGTTGGTCCCTTAATCGCCAAAATATCAGCGGGAGTAATTGCTCCATCAGACAATGGCATACCAGCGCGAACGAAGTCATTATCCTGTACAAGAATGTGCTTAGAAAGAGGCACTAAATACCGCTTCTTAATTCCATCTCTCGACTCAATAAAGATTTCTCGGTTACCTCGTTTAATGCCACCGTAAGTTACCGCGCCATTAATCTCACTTACCACCGCTGGGTTAGAAGGGTTACGTGCCTCAAATAGCTCAGTTACCCGAGGCAAACCACCCGTGATATCTCGTGACTTGCTCATCATCCGAGGAATCTTAGCGATTACCTGTCCGGCCCGAACTTTATCATCAATATCAACGGCTAAGTGCGCCCCTACCGGAATATTGTAGGCTTTTCGCTCGTAATTGCTGCTTGAAGGTTCAATGACGATAGCTGGGTTTTTAGTCTTATCCCGAGTTTCAGTAATTACTTTCTCACGGTGACCGGTTTGCTCATCGTACTCCTCTTTGTAAGTAATTCCCTGTTCAATATATTCGAAATCCACTTTTCCTTTAAACTCCGATAGGATTACCGCATTATAAGGATCCCAATAGCAAAGTTCCGCTCCTTTTTCAACTACATCTCCTTCTTTTATACGAAGGAATGAGCCATACGGTGCATTATAAGTTGAGAATACCTTACCGGTTTTCTCGTCTACAATTTTTATCTCTCCAGAGCGACCCATTACTACCGTTTTCGGTTCGCCTTCATCATCGGTAGTTTCTAACGAGCGTAGCTCTTCAAACTCTACCTTACCCGAGAATTTTGCTCTGATGGTGGCTTCCACTGCAATGTTTGATGCAGTACCTCCTACGTGAAAAGTACGAAGCGTTAGCTGAGTTCCAGGTTCTCCAATAGACTGAGCAGCAATAACCCCTACTGATTCTCCATCTTGCACCATGTACCCGGTTGATAGATTTCTACCGTAGCA
This sequence comes from uncultured Flammeovirgaceae bacterium, assembly GCA_937138955.1. Lineage (GTDB taxonomy): Bacteria > Bacteroidota > Bacteroidia > Cytophagales > Cyclobacteriaceae > Tunicatimonas. Next base: position 3,419 of record CAKZPJ010000303.1, read on the forward strand.
CTTGGAGCAAATTCCAGTTTTAGTCTCACATGTTAGCGGTGAGCGAATTTCCATCTCTTCAATACCGCTTTCATCTATGAGAGCGGCTAGTTCTTCCGTAATTTCTGTTCCTGACTCAATGATGAGTTCGTCAGTAATTGGATCAAACAGATCATGTACGGATACCCGACCTAAAATACGTTCCGATAATGGCTCTACTACTTCCTCATTATCTTTAAGAGAAGCTACTAGCAGTCCACGTACTGTACCGCAATCCTCTTCACGAATTACAACGTCTTGGGCTACGTCTACCAAACGACGGGTTAGATAACCAGCATCCGCTGTTTTTAACGCCGTATCAGCCAGACCTTTTCGCGCTCCGTGGGTAGAGATGAAATACTCAATTACATCGAGCCCTTCTTTAAAGTTGGAAAGAATTGGGTTCTCAATAATTTCTCCTACTGAACCTTGCAAGTTTTTCTGCGGCTTTGCCATCAGCCCTCGCATACCACCTAATTGACGGATTTGCTCACGAGAACCTCGGGCACCAGAGTGCATCATCATATAAATAGAGTTGAAACCTTGTTGGTCGTCCTCCATTTTCTTCATTAAAGCGTTGGTCAAACGAGAATTAACTCGAGTCCAAACATCAATTACTTGATTGTAACGCTCGTTATCAGTAATAAGCCCCATGAAGTAGTTATTCCGAACCGAATCAACTTCTTCTTTAGCTTCCTGAATCAATCCTAATTTGTCGTTAGGAACAATGATATCATCTAATCCGATAGATAATCCACCTTTGTAAGCCATCTGAAAGCCTAGTTCTTTGATATCATCTAAGAATTTGGCAGTACGAGCTACTCCCGCAATCTTGTAGACCATAGCAATAATTTGCTGTAGCTTTTTCTTAGTAAGTAGCTCATCTACGTACCCTACTTCTTCGGGAACTAACTCATTAAATACGACTCTTCCGGCAACAGTTTCAACTATCTTATCTTCTAGCTTATGTTCCTCATTTCGTACTTTCGTTCGTACTTTAATATGGGCGTGCTTAGAAATACGACCTTCATTTAGCGCGACAATTACTTCTTCAGCACTATAGAAAGAAAGGCCCTCTCCCGCAATTGGCACAGCTTTAGAATTTTTACGCCCTTTGGTCACGTAATATAATCCTAACACCATGTCCTGCGAAGGAACCGTAATTGGAGCACCATTAGCAGGGTTTAGAATATTATGGCTAGATAGCATTAGCATTGAAGCTTCTAGTACAGCTTCATGCCCCAGCGGAACATGCACCGCCATCTGGTCACCATCAAAATCTGCGTTAAAGGCAGTACATACCAGCGGGTGAAGCTGTATCGCTTTACCCTCAATCAATTTAGGTTGGAATGCCTGAATACCCAAACGGTGCAAAGTAGGAGCTCGGTTCAATAGTACTGGATGTCCTTTCAGTACATTTTCCAGAATATCCCAAACCACTGGATCTTTACGATCCACAATTTTCTTAGCCGATTTTACTGTTTTTACAATGCCTCGCTCAATCAGCTTACGAATAATAAATGGCTTAAATAGCTCGGATGCCAT
>CAKZPJ010000304.1 GCA_937138955.1 uncultured Flammeovirgaceae bacterium
ATATGATATATGCTACACGCTTCTTACTCATCACTTTTAACGAAATTGCTATTTATCAATACTCTGGACAGAATTAAGTAGCCATTTTCCCCATGCGTAATAGTTTGGGGTAGTTCGGATGCATTTTTATCGACTCAGCGTTTAGGTCTAAGTTTGAAATAATGGCTTGCAGCCACTGAGCGTTGAAGTAGTCGGTTTTGATATCTTGTAAGGAAAAGGCGGTTTTGCCCAGCCAGTGGTTTTCCAACAGGTACAGGTATAGGTTCAGCGTCATCATGATAGCCTGAAAGGGGTGTACGGCAATTTTCCGTAGGGTTAGTTTAATCAACCCTAATACCTCCTTCCAAGCCCCACTTTTATTTGCCACTCTTAAATTGGCAACTTGTTGTGCACCTCTGATCGTCCAGCGTTGTCCGGATAATTTCATTCTACATTGAATAAGTTTTTTAAAACAAGTTAATCAAACTTCTCTAATAACGGGTTTTTGTCGTACACCCTTTTACAGTGTACTAAGTAAGCAAACAGCAGAGGATTTAATTCGCCAATGGATCTTTCCCAGGGAACCGTATTTTTTCTCTCTGTTGGGGTTGCTGCTGTTATAAAGTTATTCATATTCACGAAAAGCTTGTATCTCTCGTCAATCCTTATGGATATGGATAGCCTTTCAGGTTACCGCTTTGACTCAACAAAACCATTGCGTGATGGTGCTATATGCGTTTTTCCTATTGAAAAAAATCAGTCGGAAGACAGGGGACAATCATTTTGCGCTTAAACATAAGCTACATAGAGCTGCCCTTATATCGGATTGGAAAGAAGTAGGCAAGTACAAACGTTTCTCAGAAAATGATTATGTCGTATGCAATACTCCTATCACTTTTCAAGTGGCTGCGTAAGTTGAGTTAGGGAATTTATTTCAAGTGTAGCTACTATTCGTTACAGAGCTTTTTTCATTTGGTAGTTGATCAGCTCTACTCCTTTTATCTGCTTTCGGTTTTCTTTTACCAAGTCAAATCCTTGTCGGGCAAAGAAACCTCGGGCGGTTTTACTGGCATCAGTAGTAATTTGGCGATGTCCGGCGTGGGCAGCTTCTTTTTCTAACGCTTGGTACAGTAGATTGGCAATACCTTTTCGCTGATGATCTTTATGAACGTAGAGAAAGTCTAAGTACGCTCGTTCTAATGAGCCAAACCCAACAATAGTTACTCTTGATACGGCTACTAAAAAGTACTGGTCGCTAATTGCTCGTTGCCACCGCAACTCATTATGTACGGAAGCAGCCCAAACTGCTATCTGTTCTGAGTCATAATTCTGCCGACCAATCTGTTTGACAGATCCAGCAAACAGGTCTAGTATCTCGGAAAGGTCATCTGCGGTAGCCCGTCGTATTTTTATCTCATCCGGCATTACTCCATAATAGCTAAACTAGCATTATTAAGCCGTCCGTTGTAGATTTTCCGGTAGTACACTTTCTTTTCAATGGCTTTGATGACGGTAGAGAAGAATTCAGTCTCCTGCTGAACTCCGGCTGACATCATACCACCAGGACTAAATACGTTAATTTCCATCAGCTTGTCGCCAACAATATCTAGTCCAATCATAAACAACCCATCTTCAATGACTTTTGGACGCAGTGCCTCTGCCAACCGAAGCATTTCGTCAGTTACGTCTACCTGCGTAGGTCGACCGCCTACGTGCATATTGCTACGGAAATCATCGCTTTCATTCACTCGCTGAAAACAAGCAATTTTCCCATCGTTCTCTAGCGGTCGGCCGTTTACAATGAACATGCGAGTATCTCCGCCAGCAGCGGCTGGCAAATATTCTTGAGCGATCACAAATCCACTCCGGCCAATGGTTTCTACAATCTGACCAAGGTTATCAGCATCGGGACCTTTTACCATGAACACATCTTTTCCACCGGAGCCTTGCAGTGGTTTAAGTACAATTTGCTGGTTACAGTCATCGTAAAAACGACGAATATCATCCAGGTGCCGACTGATGACGGTGCGAGGACGCACCAGTTCAGGAAAGTGCTGGAAATACATCTTGTTAAGAGCATTATGCAAAGCATCCGGGTCGTTGAGTACGATTACCCCGTTGCGAGCTGCGATTTTCCCAAAAACTACTCCGGCACTCTGGGCCCAGGGACGATTTTCCCGATCCTTAGAAGGGTCATTGCGGATAAACAACACATCTAGTGTTTCGGAAGTAATCGCCGTACGCTTCACTTTGGGTTCGCTCGTATCTACAATATCGTGCCCGTCTGCTTCCTGCATTTCTTGCAACATTAACTCCGGGGATTCTACGCCTTCTTCTACCCGGAAGGCCATTCCGCCCATATGTCCATTAGGTAGATAGGATAATTCACCGACTCCAGTTAAGTAGGCTTCGTGTCCCATTTTCATAGCTTGATAAGCCAGATGAACCGTAGTGTAAGAAGGATATTCGGTGAGTATCTCGTTAGTAATAAAGGCAATTTTCATATTGGCTAGGTAGTTTAAAATAGTGTTATTGTGTTTGGGTGTTTTAATTTATAATGAGTTCTGAGTTTAGTCTTATACTTGTATTTAGTGTCCGTCACAAAATTAATAACCCAGAACTATCGCACAAAAACACTGTAACACTTATTTATCAGTTAGCTATTTTTCCAACAATATCTTCAATGCCTTTAGTATTTCTAAATTCTTTTAATCGACTTTGAGCTATTTCATCGAACCAGTAACGGGGTTTGATTGTCGGAGAATGCAGTATACCCCGCTCGCGCAAAGCTTGAACTATATCAATATGCTTCACCGCAATTTTTCCCATTAGCAAAGTCTCTAAACTACTCTCCTGCTGTAAATGTTGCCACATCCGAATGAAACCCCGCAAATAAATGAGGTCTTTAGTAAATCCACCCGACTGATAAATACGAGCTACGGTATCAAAAGCAATATGAGGGTCAAACTCATGCTGCTCCGTTAACAAGGCGAAAGTATCGGCAAAAGGGGTATGATTCATGCACTCGTAGGCAACCACCACGCGGGCCGCTAGTAAGCGCATCCTCAGCGGATCTAAGCCCCCGGTTAGGTACTCCGCCAGCACCGCCAACCCTTCCTGAAGCTCATCGTAATCAGCCAACCCCAGCCGGAGCAGTTGCATAGGCTGCTGGGCTCCATTATAGTAGGTAAGCACGTGGGTGCCAACTTCGTGCTGCACTAGGGCTTCTACCCGGCTTTCGCGAAGCTGAACATTTTCCGGTATGTACAACTCACCCCGCGAAACCATCAGTCCCGGCATATTATTCCCAATGTGAATTTGGCTACGGAACTGTGGGTCTTGCTGTCGGAAATAAGCAAATTCTTCTTCGGCTCGGTGGGCAAACTGTTGGGCGGAATAAGCGCCTGACTGGGTTTTCTGAGTAGGCATCTTTTCTAGTAAAAGATTTGCTAAAGCCAGTAGCTCTTCATCAATGGTTTTATACAGGCGAATGCTGCTGTAGAGAAAATCTTCGCTTCCTCGCTCATTCAGCATATCTAATTGAATATCTAGCTCCTTTCGCTTGTCACGTAACAAGAAAGCCAGTGCCGGATCGTGCACCGCGTCAAGATCAACGCTATACAAAGCATGTTTACGCTCTTCGGGGTCAATGGGTAGAATAGGATAATAAAACGTAGGAGCTTCCCGGTAATTTTCAGCCTGAAACTCCTGCCAGGCTGAATCTAGATTGATGGCGGAAACCAGCATCAGAAAGCGGAACGATAGCTCAATTTCGTACAGTTGGCGATCAGCTTGCCAGAAAGTATCATCTGCGGTGGTACGACCCAGCGTCCGTGGATGAGTGATCTTATAGTTGGTTTGCACCCGTAAGAATGTATACAACGCCTGTCGCAGAGCTTTAGAAAAATGATCACGAAAATTACGCAGCAGCACCGGGTAAGATTCTCCCTGCTCGGGATGGGCAAACATGCGGGGAAGCACTATCTGAATCCAGACACTACCGCTTTGTTCAAGCAGCTCAACCGTGGCTGGTTTTAGCCGTTCCTGGTTCTTAGTAACCGTAAGAGAGTTCTTTAAGGCTTTAAGCGGTTCTAATTCTTCGGCTAATGTATCTACGGTAGAGGTACTCTTTTCTTCGTAGTAGGAAATCTGAATATCAGAACGAGTAGAAGCATCGAATTGAATATCGAGCAATAGAAATGAGCCGTACTGGCTGGCTCGGGCTTCTATGAGCTTATCAATGTAGGGCTGTACCGGGATTAGGGCATCCGGCGTATCAGGCACAATCAGGTAAGAAGACTCTCCTCGAACTAAGTTGCTCAGTTCTAAACGAGCTTCCGGCTGATGAAACACAATGAGTAAGGGAAGCGGCAAATCTAACTGAATGAAGTATCCTTCCTTAAGTTCTTGCTGAATAGGTTCGTGGTTGGTGATTTTCTTTAATATCTCTGAGTTATTACGGTCTTTTTGCATACAGATACTAACCCACGTGCTGAAAGGAAGTTCCGCTACGGTTCAGAACTTTTACTGTCCTGAGAAGTTCTAAAGAGAGTCATGTTACGGCTTAGAATATTGTGCTTAGTGAGTCAGGTAGTTTTAACCTTAGAAGCGTAATACTACGCAAGGCATCGTAGAAATTTTTTTCCAATCTTAAAGAAGAAGATATGAATACGCTATCATCTATACCAGCTATCCGATGGGTAGCCCTCGGATTGTTTGTACTTACCTTACTAATGAATTATCTCTCTCAGGGAGTTTTGTTTGAAGGCCAGACTATTGGAGAAGTCTCGGATAAGTACAGTACGCTAATCACGCCCGCTGGATATGCTTTCGCTATTTGGGGGTTAATTTATCTGGCGTTGGGAGCTTACGTTTATTATCAGGCTTTTCGGGCAAAATCAGAGGAGAATATCTACAATCAGGCAGCATTTCCGCTGATACTAAATCTCATTGCTAACAGTGCGTGGCTCATTGCTTTCCAACTAGAATATATTGCCTTAAGTGCCGTACTGATGTTAGCCATTCTGGTAACGCTGATTCAATTGGTCATTCTCTGTACGAATGATCGTAGCCTGCCCAACCAGCAGCGAAGATTGATGCGGGTACCTTTCAGTATCTATTTAGGTTGGATTTCAGTAGCCACTATTGTAAACTTTAGTGTATTGATTAAGTACGCTGAGTGGAATGCCTTGGGGCTAAGCGAACCCGTTTGGGTAGTTATTATGACTTCGGTAGGCGCGGCTTTGGCAATACTGGTCTTATTCGCCACCCAAAACTTGGTATACCCGCTGGTATTTGTTTGGGCTTACGTAGCTATTGCCGTAGCTCAATCAGATAATCAGTTAATTTTTATCGCAGCTTTGGGCTGGGCCGTTGTTATTTTCGTTTTTGATCTAGCACACTTTATTCGCTGGCGAAAATTAGCGAAAGTAGTAGCTTAGATAAAAAACCGCCTTAAGTTTTGTTGCTTGAATCTACAGAATCACGACGGAGATTATCTACGCGCCAGTCTACTCCTATCGTAGATTCCTTCTTGGTGATTCCAACCTTTACATGATTTTTTTTGACTTAACAGTAGGTGCATTTTATGAGATTACTAAAACTACCTATGAGTCAATTTGGGGCTGCCTTTAAAGCAATAATGATATGGTAAAATTGATGACATTTGGACTGCTTTTACTGTTAACACTCAATAGTTGCCAGGAAGAAGATGAGCAAGCTACTAAGCCAGAGAATACTGTTTCAGTCGCAATTAGTAAAGCGGAAGCTATTTGTGGCACTGCCGAACTGGTTTGGTTGCAAGAAATTATTGAAAAGGCCGAAGAAGATAGACAAAACCAAGCTCACCAAGGAAACTTTATGGGAAGAATCTATCAGGGCAACTACCAAAATGACTACGTTATTTTTGTTCGTATGGCGATGGGAAGTGGTGGATTGTACGGGTATTTTTATCGTTGCGACGGTAGCCAGATTGACTTTAGCGAGGACGATCCCAGTGAGGTAGAAACCTTTCTTCAGGGTGTAGAGAAAAATACCCCTATCTATACTAACCTACCTCACGACTGAGGCAGGTATTGGCTTACCACTCAGGTTATTATAGCTTATAGAATACTATTACTCACTCCGTAGACTATCGGCCGGGTTAGCCCGGGCCGCTCGGATAGCTCGACTACCTACGGTGACAATCGCAGTTACCAGTGCTCCTATAATAGCCAGTACAAACGGTAGAGCCGATACGGGAGTGCGATAGGCGAAATCACTGAGCCATTGCTGGGCTAACCAAAATGCTATAGGTACAGCAACTAGGCCAGCAATCAGCACAATTTTCAGAAAATCTACACTTAGCAAGGTAGTGATTTGAGTTACTGTCGCTCCTAGCACTTTGCGAACACCCACTTCTTTAGTGCGCTGTTCGGCCATGTAGGCGGCTAGTCCGAATAAGCCCAACAGTGCTATTAATAAAGTTAGCAAAGTAGCCCATAATAACGTTTGGCCCAATCGTTCCTGATCGGCGTAAAGCTGAGCAAAGTCATCATCCAGAAAAGAGTAGCGAATAGGATGCGCCGGTTCAATCGTTTTCCAGAATTTTTCTACTTCAGAAATAGTGCTTCGCAAGTCGGTAGCTGACAAGCGAATCGCTACATAGCTTACCCATCCGGCTCTGAACTGAGGAATGGCTCCTGAAAATGCTAATGGTTTGATTCTCTGCTCCAAACCACTGTAGTGAAAATCCTTTACTACTCCTATAATCTGTCCGGCTTCTTTGACTCCACTAAAATTTATCGGATGTCCGATTGGCTCCGATATATCGAACTCCTTTATAAAAGCTTCATTAACTACAAAGGATTGCGTAGTGGTATCTGTCGGTGACAAAAATCTGCCGTCGATAACCTCGAGGTCAAGTGTTTGTGCGTAGTAAGCATCCGTAAAGAAGATATTTTCAGAATGGCTTTTTTCTTCACCTCCAATACGAAGACCATTATCAGAATAGTCACCACCGGGCATACTCGCTGAGGCAGTAACTGATGTTACTTGTGGGTTTTGCAACAATCGGCTCCGTAGTGACTGAATTTTTCGGTAAGTATCTTGGGTATTCGCTTTAATGACCATCACTTGTTCCGACTGAAAACCCAGTTCCTGGTTTTGCATGAACTGTACTTGCCGATAAATAAAGGTCATCACCACCGCCGCAACGATTGCTCCGGCAAACTGAACAACCACCATTCCTTGGCGTAGTAGCTTACCTTTATCGCGCCGCAGCCACTTTCCTTTCAGCACCTCAGTAGGGCGATAAGCAGCTAAGAAGAATGCTGGATAACTACCGGATAGTATGCCTAACAATAGCACTAGTCCGAGCAGCAATGGAATGATAAAACTCAACTCAGCTAAGCCCAAAGAAAGCTCTCGATTCGTGATTTGTTCAAAAGCAGGCAACGCCAATTCGGCTAGAAAGATAGCAATAGGCAAGGCCACCAAGCACTGAAGGACAGCTTCAGCTAAGAATTGAAAAATCAGTTGCTGGCGAGAGGCTCCGTTTACCTTACGAACGCCTACTTCCCGCGCTCGGCGAGCTGCCTGAGCCGTGGCTAAATTCATGTAGTTAATACTGGCTACTATTAGCACCAGCAGTCCAACAATTCCAATAATGTACACTCGCTGGATACCCCCCGCCCTGATAGAAAAAGGGCCGCTCAGTTGAGCAGTAGCATTCAGGTGAGCGTCACTAATGGGTTGTAGTTTCCACTCAGGAAATTTCTCATAACTGGAACCCATTTTTTCTAGCTCCTTCTTGATACGAGGGGTGATAGCTTCGGTTATCTTCTTTTCTAGTTGAGCGATGTTGGTTTCAGGGTGCAGCGACACGTAGGTGGCCGGATTATTACCCGTCCACGATTTATAAAAATACGTGGTATCGCGCCCTACTAAGTCTACATCAAAATGGGTATTTCCGGGAAACTCGGCCATTACGCCCGTAATCAGGTAATCATCCTGGTCATTGAACCGCAGTACTTTCCCCACTGGATTTTCATCGTCGTAGAACTGATCGGCTAGCGACTCACTAATTAGCATGGAATGATTATTCTGAAGAGCGTTATCGGCGTTACCATACTTTAGCGGTAAAGGAAGCACTTTCAGAAAAGTGCTATCGGCTAAAGCCATAGTTTTAACATATATCCCGTTCTCGGGCTTTTCTTCCGTACTCACCAGCAGATCATTCCCTTCAGTAATCGGCACTGCGCTTACGATTTCTGGAAATTCTTCCCGTAATGTTTCCGATAATACGTGAGGAGTGTATAAAGTGCCTCGCCCCGGATCCCACTCCCGGTATACCCGATAGATATTCTCTTGATTGGAAACCCAACGATCATAACTGAACTCATGCTGAATAAATACCAATGCCAGCGTAGCTACCATTAAGGCGATAGCCAGACCACCTACGTTGAGCAGTGTGAACGTTTTCTGTTTGCGGAAATTCCGCAAGGCGATGGAGAGATAGTTTCTTAGCATAATTCATTCAATTAGCAAAGAACAATGTACAGTTGAGAGAATCGTAAAAATTGTTCATTGCACACTGCTAACTGTTCATTGTGAAAGTTATTCACTCTTTAAAGACTTAATCGGATTAGCAGTAGCCGCCCGTAATGTGTGAAAACTGATGGCACCTAGTGTCACTATTAGAGTTAGTAAAGTAGAAGCTACAAAGGTGAGCCATTTAATATTGGTTTGATAGGCAAAATCGCTGAGCCAACTATCCATCGCAAAGTAGGCGATGGGGAAAGCAATTACCATAGCAATAACAATCAGTACGAAAAAGTCCTTGTAGATCAGTCCCACAATGTTGGTGACACTCGCCCCAATTACTTTACGGATGCCAATTTCTTTGGCGCGTTGTTCGGTGGTGTAAGCTGCTAATCCGAGTAACCCTAAACAAGCAATCACCACGGTGAAGGCAGAAAACAGGGTGAAGATTTTACCTCGCTTCTGATCGGTTTCGTACTGCGACATAAATTCTTCGTCCAGAAACTCGTAAGAAAACGGCTTACCTGCATTCACTTCCGTCCAGGTATCTTCAACGTAGGCCAAAGTTTCCTTTATTCTGTCC
>CAKZPJ010000305.1 GCA_937138955.1 uncultured Flammeovirgaceae bacterium
CTCGGTCCATGACTTTACCATTTCAGGAACGAGTTGACTAAGCAGTTCTGGCTGTTCGTTAGAAATATCTTTTTCCTGCTCGGGATCAGTACGAATATTGTACAACGCAAATTTTTCTGGTACTGAGGATTTCATCCAATCGATAAGGTGCGTATCGGGATTATTTTCTGGAAACCAACCTATTAATGTGTACTCTTCGTGACGCATGGCCATCTGAGGCATTCGCCGGTAAGTATCTCCGTGGGTAGGAAAAATCCACAGCGGGGATTTTTCCCTCTTCACCTTGTTACCTAGAAATGCCGGAAAAGCATCAACCCCATCTATTGGTCGGTCGGTGGGCGTATCAACTTCCGCTAACTTACCGATGGTAGGAACAAAGTCGGTCGCGTTTACCAGTTGATCGCTTACTATTCCCGCCGGAATCATTTCAGGCCACCGGATTATTCCGGGGACTCTATGTCCTCCTTCGTAGGGGTACCGTTTCATTCCTCTCAATACGCCTGGAGTACCAAAACAATAGTCCCGGATCGGATCTTCCCACTCCCCTCTTGACTCCTCAAAGTTGACTGGATGCTCCGGGCCATTATCGCTGGTAAAAATGATAAGCGTATTTTCATCTAGCTGGTCCTTCTCAACTACCGCGAGTAGCCTGGCAAAGGCTTGATCCAATTGTGTAACTGTGCCGTAGTACGCATCTTTGTTAGCACTAATATCTTTATTGGGGCGATCTACTCCTCCGTAGTTAATTGATTCTTCTAGTTTGTCTACGGCCTGGTTATCGTACATTCGGCGGTATTCATCTGGGGGACTCAATGGTGTATGCGGTTCGTGAGTGGATATCATCAGGAAAAAAGGCTTTTTCTTATCTCTTTCCTCCGTAAGCCAATGAGCAGCTTCTTCTACCAGAATATCACAGTACCAGCCTTCGGTTTCACCGAGCGGCTTACCGTTTTTGATAAATTTTTTAGGATTTTGGGGTCCATCAAAGGCATTGTGGGTAGTAGCCAACCAGTGATTAAACCCTTGGTCGCCAGGGCCGGGTTCATCATGCAGATTCTTTTCCAATCGCGATAAGTGCCATTTGCCCAGGAAGGCGGTTTCGTATCCATCAGATTTCAGTAGCTCAGCCAGGGTGACTTCACTACTAAGCAGATGCGATCCCCAAGCACCTTGTATGTAGTAAAATCCACTTCGGTAGGGGTTTCTTCCGGTAAGTAGTCCGGCTCGGGAGGGTGAACAAACCGTTCCCGCCGAGTGGCAATCTGTCAGTCTTACTCCTTCAGAAGCAAACTTATCTATAGCGGGGGTTTTGATGATAGGATTGCCGTAGCAACCTAGATCTCCGTAGCCTAGATCATCAGCCAGAAAAATAATAATATTAGGTTGCTTGTTGCTTGCTCGGTCAACTTTAAGACTAGACGCAATCAGCGGTAAAAATATAAAAATCAGGACTACAGGAACAGGCAGCCTTAGTATTGCTTTAATCATCGCCTCGAACCATAAAATGCGAATGCTGGCCGATAACTATTGGAACGTATCCAATCTCGTAGCCCTGAGGTGGTACTACCATCAGCGCAGGGTCAAACGATACTAATTCTCCTTCGGTTTGTGGCTCCATATATGCATCATCAATTCCCCAGTCAGTATGGATTCTTTCAATTAGAGACTGTAGCTTATCTTTTTCTCCCTGACTCCAATCAAATTGCTGGAGCGAAGGCTGATCGATAAAGCGGTACCAGCGATAAGTAACCGTTGAACCGTCGGCAAGATTTACCTGCATGGGTTCGGATGTTGGACCAGGAGTTACCCAGGATCCTGCTTTCGGGGAGGTATACGGTTTCCCAGGTTCAGCCAATTCAAATTCATGGGATACTAATTCAGCAGGAACGTCAGTGGCAGCGACTGGTGTACGGCTTTCTCCTCCCGTGTCTAAGAAATACTGAGGAAATTTTCCGTTGGCTCCAAAGGTAGCGTCGCTCCAACGTATACCGAATATATTACCCGGGAATATCTCGGTAGTTAGTAGCTCATCTACTCCTACCAGCGTTTTACCATCCTGATCAAATTTAGTTTCTCGGGTGGTTAAGGTTGGTTCGTGAGCACCGGCTTCGTTGAAGGTTCCGGTACTGGTTGATTCACCATCGCGCCATGCTTTAAATGAATTGTAGAGAGCATCCTCGGAATAGAACTTTACATCCTGTACCAGTACGGCTCGTCCTTGCTCATCTACCGGAAACTGTAGTGCAGGAATTTTATAGTAGGTTGAATCTTCTGATGTCTTAAGTTCGAGTTTGGGCACCGTATTAATCTCCATTGCTCCCGCCCCGGTGACTCCCGGTCTTACATCCAGCGTATGTCCACTGGCTTCGGGGTAGCCTTGGGCTATTTTCGTCCAGGTTTCAGCAATATAATAGGCCACTGGCCCCTTGAAGTTGTTAGAATTTAGAAAGAGCGTCCAACTTTGGTCACCCGTGGGTGTAGTACCCTTACTGCCATCCATCAGGGGTAAGGCCATCCAAGCGTAGCCCAGAAATTCCCCGTTAGGCTCGCCCTCAAATGTCATTCCATCCGGTGGAACTAGGATGCGATTGCTGAGTTGAGCAATACCCATTTTATCATCATCTAACGGAGTATCGCTGTAGAAGAAAGACCAGCCGGGCGAAGCCACTTCGTAGTCATAGCAGCTCGGTACGCCGTTCATGCTGAATTTAGGAGAATCGTAGCGAAAGTGATTTCCCGCCCAGTATCCTAATCCACCTTCAACGGTTTGAAAAACACTAGCCCAAGAAGGACCACGAGGTTCCCAATTTCTAGCGAGCGTTCCTACGGGGCAAAGTGGAAAGTCAACTTCCGAGTTCTCGGGAATAATCCACGTACTGGGCAATCCGATCTGAAAGTTGGCTAAAGGCTTCTCAATCAGTGGCCACACTGCGGAGTAAAAACTTACCCCTACCCCGTATCCTTCCGGTGGCTTGGGTGAATAGTAGCTAATGTAACCGTGCAATCCTTTAGTGCCAACAATAACGTTAGAGTTTTTGAAGGGGGCAGGATCGTACTGGCTTACACACGGAGTGGATATGCCCAGTAATACGATAAGGGTTGTTATCAACAAAGGAGCGTAGCGCATGGTAGTTAGGTTGGAAAAGAAGGCAACAACTACACTGCCCTCTTTTTATTCGTATTGTTAGAAGCTGTTTGAGTTATATTTTTTGATTTATTAGGAGAGATTTTTTTGTCAATCTAGGCTCTTTTTGAGTGGCGTAGCCTACGCTACGGTGCGAAAAAAAGCCGACGAGTGGCGGAAAAAGATTCCTAAGAAACAAGAAGAGTTAACTCAAACAGCTTCTTAGTAGTTTCGGTAGAAGCGACTTATGCTACTTAACGCCAGTTCTTTTGTCCCACCATAGTTGCGTACCCCAGAAAATGTCTTGCTCGACGACGTCAACTGGGAAATTGGTATTCAGCGTTTTCTCTTCATCGGCATATGCCATTCGGAATGGAGGGCGATTATGGGAGCCCGCGTAGTTGGTCTCTACTCCGGTCATCAACGGCACATCAGTTCTTCTAGCTTCAGCCCAGGCTTCTACACTCTGCTTGAACAGGCT
>CAKZPJ010000306.1 GCA_937138955.1 uncultured Flammeovirgaceae bacterium
ATCCCCTCACCCGGTGACCCCGGTTACGAGTGGATTATCCTGGATCAAAACGATCAGGTAGTAACCAGCACCAACGAACCTGTGATTGAAGTGAGCGATCTTACTCCTGCTGCTGGAGTTTACCAATACACGGTTACCGTTACGGATGATATTGGCTGTTTTGTTCAGGATACGGTGGTGGTGACTATTTTAGAGGCTCCTGAAATTGAAGGCACAGTAGTTAATTCTGAATGCGGTGTGCCTTCCGGCGAAATACAGTTAAATATTTTAAGTGACCCTAACGAAACTTATTCTTTTGTCTGGACTGATTCGGACGGTAATCAAGTAGGTACAACAGGTGATGTGACCGATTTAGCGGCGGGGGTATACACGGTAGCGGTTAGTAACTCTATTGGCTGTACTACTACTGAACGGTTCGCGATCAGCGATGCTAATGCCGATTTTACCGTCGAAGTTGAACCCCAGGAAGGCTGCGATGATACTGGAACACTGTTCGTTACCATTACCCCCGATGATCCAGGAACATTTACCGGAGTAGACTGGTCAATAGTGGATGAAGGCGGAACGGTAGCATTTAGCGGAACAAATTCTTCAGGGCTGACCTTCACCATTCCTGAAGCCAACCCTCCCGCTGGTAATGGATTAGCTCCCGGCTCGTTTGGGCTGGAGTTTGAAAGCCTTCCTGGCCTATGTATTCAAGCTGATACCTTGACTATTCCCGAACCTGATTCAGTAGATTTTAATCTACCGGGCTTGCAGGTTTTCTGTGAGCCTACCGAGGTAGCGGCGCTAGACCCTGATACGGGTGAGCCTCTTCGGCCCGATGATAATACGTATAGTTTTATTTGGACAAATATCAGTGAAACATCCGGAAATATTGGCCTATCTAGCCGGACTGGTAACCCAGTTACGATTACCCAACCGGGAACATATGAAGTAGAAGTAACCGACTTAAGCGGAGCAGTTTGCCCATCTACCCAACAGGTAGAAATAACCTTTGAGACTCCGCCAACTATTCAGGCTATCGTAGAGCTGGAGGATAACAGTTGTGAGGAGGGTGAAAAGGTAATTGGGGTAACGTTTGCTCCCGAGGTAGTAGATACGGATGATTTGATCTACGAATGGCAGGTAGCACTACCGGATGGCACGGTACAAACGAATATTGGGGCTACCCAAGATATTACCGTGAGTCGTACTGGAGATTACTCAGTAAACGTAAGGCGACGAGGTGGAAACGCTACCTGTACTAGTGCTGCCAGTCCACTGCCTGTTGTTGTTAATCAACCCCTTTCAGTACTAATTCTCTTTGGAAGTGCCTGCGACGATGGAACTGATATTCCGCTCATTGCCCGCGTTACTACCAATGGTAGCGATAGTTTACGCTACGAGTGGTACGATGAAGCCGGAACCCGCTTACCCGCCAGCAGTGATACGCTGCTGCTTCGCCCCGATATGCCCGAAGGTGAGTACCGCGTAGTAGTCACCCAGTTGGTCAATGGAGCCGAAGGCTGTACGGCTGAAACCTCGGCGGACGTTACCCGCAGTCCGATCCCCGAAACCAATCTCGGTCAGGGCCCGTTCGTCATTTGCCCCCGTGATCCGAACCCAGAAGCCAATTCAGTACTATTAGAAGTAAGCTTTGCCCCCAATATTCTCTGGACTACGCCCTTCGGAACCTTTGATAATACTGTAACCCTTCCGGCTAATCAAGGTGGCACCTACGTAGTAGAAATTACTAATGAGTTTGGCTGTACAACCATCGATTCGGTAGAAGTAATTGAGGATTGCACCCCCACTATTGTAGCTCCGAATGCCTTCCGACCTAACGGAGTAAACAGCGAGTTCTTTGTCTACCCCCGCTACGTAGCTGACGACGACTTTGAAGTGCGGATTTATAACCGCTGGGGTGAGCTGGTTTTTCAGTCCAACCAAAAAGATTTCCGCTGGGACGGGACCTACAACGGGCAACTCGCCCCACTAGGATCGTACCCTTACGTGATTACATTCAAATCTGATACGGATGATGGCTCGGGAAATATTCTGGAAGAACGGGGTGGCGTGACGATTATCAGATAATTTTGGGTAAGGATGTGGTTAATAGCGCGGCTACCTTCGCGTTCCTGCCAATCCTACGCATTCATTATTCTTTCATCCAAAAGTAATTCGCTAAGAGAATAACCCACTTCTTTTTTTACCACTGCATTGAGCAACTTTCCCACTCAGCTATGTTCCGAACATACCGCACTAGGTAAATTTCCCACTTGAGTATACTTTAAAGGTATTGTAGTGGGCTATTTTCCCACTCAGTTCCTTTTTGAAACCACTGTATTAGTATTTCGTCATCGCGAACGAATATGAAGAGACCTCTTAATTAGAGGAGGGTTACTGTAAATTCAATTGCCAAGTAGGCCCTGATCAATAAGTTTGCCTTTCAGTTGTTGAAACCAGTCTTTTTTTCCAAATACATTTAACAGCTTTCTTAGGGTTTTTATTTCTTCTAATAGATCATCGCAGATAATCTGCTGCCCTACTTCTATTTTTTGTAGTCTGGAAGCTAATTCATCTAATCGTGTAGCTATTTACTTTTGTTGACCAGACGAAAATTTGTCCTTCGGAGCATATTCGGATACTTCAGAAAGTTCTTCAACATATTCAGCACCATTGGCGGTCAATACTACATATAAACTATCTTTCGATAAGTAATCATCAAGGTATCCAATTGCTTCAAGGCTTTTGATGACTTGGGCGGCCTCATCCCATGTTATTTCAATATCATACTCATCATAGAATCTACATAGGTCAATAATGCTCTCTGATTTTCTGGTGTATAACCACTTTAGAATAAGCTTTTTATGCTCTTTTATAGTCATGTATCTACACCTAAAACGAATTCACCCGCACCTCAATCTGATTAACTCCCGACTTTAAACGGATAGAGCCAAACAAGGGGTTTACCGGCTGACCATTAAGGCTGATAGCTGTACCTGACATGTTAGGGAGGACAAATTCGGCTACGGTATTGCCCGGTAATTCAATCGTATATCGTTGCAAACGATTGCTGACAAACTCGTACTCGCCAGTTACTGAACCCTTTAGCGTAGGCATTTTAATGCTGCTATGTTTCAGCTTGCTCATTTGGGGCTTAATGCTGATGATACCGAAACCGGGTGTCTTGGGCTGAATGCCCCAGAGATAACGAGGAATAATGTTAGCTGGTGCCGCACCCCAAGCGTGGTTCCAGTCGAGGTTGGGTTTGTACTTTATGTCCCAGGCTTCCAGCGCAACGGTAGAACCAGCGGCAATCATATTCCACCAACTGCGGTCGTGGGTAGCGGTCATTAGCTCCAGGGCGTAATCACCGGCTCCGGCCTCGTATAAGCCTTCCAGTAAAAACTGGGAGCCGTACACACTACAAGCCATCCCCCGCGATTTGATAAATTCTACTACCGTTTTCTGATACTCGGGCGGTACTAACCCAAAGGCCAGTGGCATCATGTTAGAGTGCAGAGAAGAGTGAGTTGCTCCTTCACCATCAATATAGATTCCTTTTTCTTTATCAAATAGGGTGGTGTTAATTGCCTGTTTTACCTTAGCCGCTATTAGGGAAAAGTGGGCTTGATCGTCTGATTTACCTAGCACTTCGGCTAGTTCGGCCATCATCTTCATATTCTGGTAAAAGAAGCTGTTTACTACGGTATTAATTGGTAGCATCTGATGACCATCGCGTTCGCCTTCTTCGGTAGAGAGTTTCCAACCGGTATCTTTCTGAGCCGGAGGCCAATCGACGATGTCTTTCAATCGGTTGGTAGTATCAGCGAAGCCTAGTTGCGCCATGTACTCTCCCGTCACCCCACCAGAGGTAGAGCTAATCAGCCCATCTTCTCGCGCCAAATCTATTAGGGTTTTGCTTTTCAGCGGTTCGTAGTACTTTTCAATTAGTTCGGTGCTACCGCTGTAATAGTAATCCTGGTACATCATCAGGGCGGTGTGGAGCAGCCACTCGGTCGGCCAAGTGGGATGCTCCATAAACCACTCAATCGTTCGCTGAGCCATTGCGTACTCCCGGTCAGTAGTGTAGTGTCCTAGTTGATTGATGTAAGCATCCGCCTCATAAGGAATCCGTTCCCGATCACCATCCACGTAGACTCCGGCGAAGGAAGTCGCCTTCATGGTGTACTTGCACATATCCCACACTTGGTTCAGCAGCGTATCCGATGAGGTGAAACTACTAGCATCCTCTTCCCAATAATTAAAGTAGGCCAGTTGGTTAAGGTCATCCGAAGTTAGCTCAGTCTGCACTCCTTCTAACTCTACATAGCGGAAAGGCATCACAATGCCAAAAGAGTCGGGCAAAGCTACCGCTACGGGCAGCGTATTGCGCTCGTTTCGTTCTAGCTCAATGGCGTAGTCCTGCTGATTGGGGCTAACTTGTAATTTTACCTCCTGATAGCGCAACGTCCCGCCGGGGTCTTGATCAACCAGTCCATCTTTTAGTTTCTCTCCTAGGCGAACGGTTAGGGTAGCAGAAGTCGGAGCTTGATAGTGCAGTTCTAACCCACCGAAAGCATGTTTTCCAAAGTCGGCAAGGTAGCTTCCTTCGTCTGTCTTTTGCAGCTCAACTGGTTTGATACGTTCTTGCTGAAAGACTTTGCCCGGCGCTACACCAGATTTAAAATTAGTGGTTTGGAAGGATTGAACCTCTGAGTAATTAGTCACCCGATTGCCTTCGTCCCAGATACGTACCTTCCAGAAGTACTGGGTCTGCGGAGCTAAGGGTTCGCCACCGTGCTCAATGTTGACTGATGCATTGCCGCGAGCTTGTCCGCTGTTCCACACATCACCGATATTTTTCACTAAGTTCTCTTCCGAAGAAGCCACTAGCAATTGATAGCCCTGCTGCCGAACGGATCCCTGAGAAACCGTCCAACTGTACTCTGGCAACTCATCATTTACTGCGGAAGTGCCGGATGGGCGGATAAATTCTACCATTAATCCGTGCGGAGCCACCGAGAGTGAATCTTGGTGCTGTCGAATTAGCCGGTCGGTAGCGGAAGATAGATCGGCTAATACATCCTGGTAATTTGGATCGTCGGCCAGATTATTAATTTCTTGAGGATCATCAGTCAGATGGTACAGTTCTTCACTGGATTTGTCGTTTATGTAGCGAAAATACTTCCATGCTGCGGTTCGCACTCCCTCGCTGGGCGGAATATTGGCAAACTCCCACAGGTGCTCAATTAGTACAGTATCGCGAGCCAAGCTTACAGTTTTGCCCGAAACGATTGACATTAAGCTTTTCCCTTGATAAGTATCCGGTACACTAACTCCGGCCAGATCGAGCATCGTGGCGGGTACATCTATGTTGAGCGCGAAGGCATCGCTATCTTGATGCTGGTCAACCCTGGGATCAAATACGATTATCGGTACTCGTACTGAGTTATCGTAGAGTAGCCACTTACCGGCCAATTGGCGTTCGCCCAGAAAGTAGCCATTGTCACCCATCAAGATGATGACTGTATTCTTGTCTAAGCCTTTCTTCTTCAACTGCTGCCGTATCTTTCCAATTTCCCGGTCAATACCCGAAATCATGCGGTAGTAACCTTTCACACTGTGTTGATACTTTTCAGGAGTATCGTAGCGCCAGTACCAGCGAGTGCGATTGAAGCCCTCCCGCACAGGTTCAGGCAACTCGTTGAAGTAGCGGTCTTCGCCCAGGGCTGGACCAGGCATCTCCGTTTTAGCTAGTAGTTTGTCAGATTCAGCTTGCCAGAAGTACTGATCTTCCGCGGGATCGTGGGCGTGCGGGGCACTAAAGCTCAACGACAGGCAGAAGGGCTTATCTTCGTTCGCTTGATTGATAAAATCCTGGGCTTTTTGTCCGGTGTAGCGAGTAAGGTGAACCGTGTCGTTGCCCAAGGTTTTGTAGTAATACCCTCGCCGATCTTTAAACCTATTATTACGGTCGTAGGATTCGTATTCATCAAACAGCGTAGGCAGATCATCGTAGTTAACCCCAAACTTTCCGTAGAATCCGGTACGATAGCCCGCTTCCTTCAGTAGTTTAGGGTAGGCCTGCTGCATATAGCCCTCCTGCATTGGCCCTGACTGGAAGTTATAGCGATGGGTACGCTCGTACAATCCACTCAAAATACTCGCCCGGCTTCCCGCACAAATAGGAGTCGTAACCATGGCGTGAGAGAAATACGTCCCTTGCTGAGCCAACTCATCCATTTCGGGTGTGTGAATCAGTTTATTCCCGGCATAGCCCAGCGCATCCCAACGTTGGTCATCGGTGAGGATAAAAATGATGTTGGGTTGGGAGGTGGTGGTGGTGGATTGGCTGAAAGATAAAAGAGATTGGCTGATAAAAGCTGAGAATAAAAGTACTGGTAGTAAAACAGGTTTGATCATGTTAATTGTGTATCGTATTGAATCAAGCACTACAACTTCTTACTAATTAGTGAGATTTTCAAATCTAAGTTATTAGCATTAGAAAGAAGAATATCCATCATCTGAAGGGTACTTAAACCTCACTACAATGAAAAAAAGTACAATCAGAGAAGATAATTTTCGCTATATGTCCGACTAATCATATTAAGTTGATTTAATAATACGGTGAAAACTACTATTGTTTAAGACTAAACAATTTGATTTTCTAATAATTACTGCTAATTTTTAGAAAAATTTCTAATAACAACCTTTACTGCTATTCAATTTTGCGCCCATGAGCGTTAGCACCTTCACTACCCAGAAATGGAAGGCTCCTGATACTCAATGCTGCCCCACAGTATTCCAGTATAGCTGCAAAATCACCCCTCGTCAATTATTTCCTTATCTAGCATTTTCTCCACCATCTGTTTATCAAACTCAAATAAAAAGCAACAAAATTTTATTTATACAACTACTAATTATTTTAACCTTAACCACTTTATGCTATGAGAAACCACCTACGAATGCGTTTGCAGCTAATGGGATTCTTGGCCGTGTTATGGAGTTACTCCGTAGCTCAATCCCCCCAACAGCTCGCGTCGGCCGATGCGTATGTAATTGGCTCTGAGAATTCACTTACTGATCAGGACTCGCAACCTGAGAAACAGGGTTTAAAGCAGTTTAAGAAAACGGAAAAGACTATTTCCGGTACCGTAATAGACACTGAAGACGGCGGCGGATTACCCGGAGTGAACATTCTGGCGAAAGGAACCACCATTGGTACTATTACCGATGTGGATGGTGCTTTTACTCTTAATGTGCCGGATGAAACCACTACGCTGGTGCTTTCTTCCGTAGGGTACGAAACGCAGGAGGTAGAAATTGAAGGGCGCTCTACTATTGACGTTCGTATGATCCCTGACGTCCAGGCTCTTTCGGAAGTAGTAGTAGTAGGTTATGGCGAGCAGAAAAAGGTAACCGTAACTGGTTCGGTGGCCTCAGTAGAGGGTAAAGAGCTAGTGCAGTCGCCCGCCATGAATGTTTCTAATTCCATTGCCGGACGCATTCCGGGAGTATTTGCTGTACAGCGCAGTGGCGAACCCGGAGCGGATGCTTCCAACATTCGTATTCGGGGTACCAATACATTAGGGAATAATGATGCCTTAATTGTTATTGACGGGGTTCCAGCTCGAGCTGGAGGACTAGATCGATTGAACCCAGCGAATATTGAGACTATTTCCGTACTAAAAGATGCTTCAGCCGCTATCTACGGAGCGCGGGCTGCTAACGGTGTAATATTGATTACAACTAAACGCGGACAAACCGGTAAGCCCCAGCTGTCGTATTCCTTTAATCAGGGTTGGTCACAACCTACGGTTATTCCCAATATGTCGGATGCTACTCAGTTTGCCCAGATGCGAAACGAACTGGAAATATACAACCTGCCAACAAATGAATGGGGTACCGCTCAAGATGCTTTCAATCAAAGCGGAAGCTATAACCGACCTAACGGCTCGATACTGGAAGCCCCCTACGGCCCGGAAGATTTCGAATTGATTCGTAATGGTACCGATCCCTGGGGACACCCTAATACGGATTGGTTTGACGAAACTTTAAAAACCTGGTCGCCCCAGGTACGGCACAATCTGCAAATTACCGGCGGATCCGAGAGTTTCAAGTATCTGGCTTCATTAGGGTACCAAAATCAGGATGCGTACTATAAAGATGCCGCTACCGGATATAAGCAGTACGATTTACGAATTAACTTAGATGCCGAAATTAACGATTATATCAAAACCCGCATTGGTATTTTGGGTCGGCAGGAACAGCGGTTTTATCCTACCCAGTCAGCCAACGCAATTTTCCGGATGCTGATGCGAGGAATCCCTACTTCACCTGCTTACTGGCCTAATGGCTTGCCGGGCCCTGATATTGAGAATGGACAAAACCCCGTAGTAATCACTACTAACCAGACGGGCTACGACCGGAGTACTGAAAATTACATTCAGACCAACGGAAGTGTTGACTTTACTATTCCTGGAGTAGAAGGGTTGACCATTACCGGTACCGCAGCAGTGGATAAACGTATTCAGCAAACCAAGCGCTGGAATACGCCTTGGTACTTATATACCTGGGATGGGGTTTCAATAGATAATGAGACCGGAGATCCACTATTAGTAC